>NZ_JAAGPP010000016.1:0-94605 GCF_017104975.1 Burkholderia sp. Ac-20344 | reverse complement strand
GGCCGCGCCCGGCGACGCATTGGCGCCCGGCAACCGGCCGGCGGCATCGCGCAGCGGAAACAGGAACAGCGCGAGACAGCCGACGGCCGCGCCGGTCGGCACGTCGATCGCGTGATGCTGGTAGGTCGTCAGCACCGACACGCCGATCGCCGCGAACCACAGGTGCAGCGCGACGCGCGCGAGCGTGCCGCGCAGGTGCTTCGCATAGACGGCCCACAGCACGACGAGCAGCCCGATGTGCAGAGACGGCGCCTGGTTGAACGGCTTGTCGAACCCCATCAGCAGCGTGAACAGCGCCCCGGCCACGCCGCCCGCGTCGGGCCGCTCGAAGCCGAAGCGCAGCGGCCACGCGACGAAGCACGCGACCGATATCAGTTGCACGGTCAACAGCCGCTTCACGTGATCGAGCAGGTCGGCGCGGCGCGTCCAGAAAAAGAACGACAGTGCATACAGCAGGTCGATCGACCAGTACGGCACGATCGTCCACGGCACGAACGGGATCGCGTGCTCCCAGCCGAACGCGAAGGTCGGCACCGCTGCGCGACGTGCGGCGAGCCAGTTCGCGAAGCCGTACGTCGAGAAGAACACGGCGCCCATCGCCGCGAGCCAGCCGACGCGCAGCGCGAACGACGCGTCGCGTGCGTCGGCGGCGTCGGCCGGCTCGGCGAGGTCGCTCGCGCCGCCGTCGAACGCGCTCATGACGGGTCGACCCGCTGCGCGAGGCTGACCGTGAAGATGCCCATTTCGTCGATCCGCTGGTCGAGCTTGCGGAAGCCCGCGCGCGCGACGAGTTCGTCCATCTCGGCCTGCGAGCGGCGGCGCATCACCCAGGTCGCCTCGCCGCGGTGATTGTTCAGCGCGCGTGCGATGAATTCGAGCTGCGGATGCCACGGCTGCCCCGTATAGACGAGATAGCCGCCCGGCGGCACGGCCTGCGCGAGCCCGCGCAGCGAGCGCTCGATCAGCGCGTTCTCGCCGAACAGCTCGTAGAGGCCGGACACGATCGCGAGCGTCGGCCGCGGTTCGAGCCTCGCGAGCGACGCCTCGTCGAACGCATCGCCGCGCTCGAAGCGCGCGATCGGCTCGAGGCCGCGCTGCGCGATCAGCACGCGCCCGGCCTCGACGTTCGGCGGGCTGTAGTCGCGCAGCGTGATGTCGTCGGGCGCCGCGCCGTCGCGCTCGGCGGCCGACGCGATCGCATCGAGCACGTAGCGCCCGTGCCCGGCCGCGATGTCGACGATCCGCACCGGCGCGCCGTGGCCGCGCAGGCGGCCGATCGCCGCGCCAATCAGCTCCTGCAGATGGACCTTGCGCTGGCGGATGCCGACCCAGCCCGGCGAATCGAGATACGTGCGGTCGATCAGCGCGCCGACGCCGAGCCGCCCCTGTGCGCGGTTGCGGTACACGTAGTCGAGCGTCGAGCCCGAATCGAAGCCGAGCCGCAGCCCGAGCGCGATGCCGTCCGACAGCGCGCCGCCGGCCTTCAGGCCGGCCCGCGTCAGCGCCCAGTACGCACGCGCGAACGCATTCGCGGGCGGCCGGCCGAGCGCCGCGTATTCGTCGTGGAACGCACCGCGCCGGTCGGCATCGGCGAGCGACACGCGCGGGCTCGGCGCATCGAATTCGCGCAGCACGAACGCACGCAGCAGCGCGAGCGCCTGCGCGCGGTCGCGTTCGCCGAGCGTGTCGTGATAGAAGCCCGGCAGCACGATGCGCTCCTTGCGCGCGGAGCCGAGCCGCTCGAAGAAGCGGTCCTGCGGGCCGCGATGCACGACCCAGTCGGCGCCCGAGATCAGCAGTTGCGTCGGCACGGTGATCGCGGCCGCGTCGGCGACGATCCGCTGCGCGGTGTCGTGCAGGTCGAGCAGCATGTTGACCGCGATCGGCCGCGTGATCAGCGGATCGGACGCATAGCTCGCAATCCGCTCCGGATCATGCGTGAGGAATTTCGGCTTCACGTAGCTGTTCACGTAGAACAGCCCGCGCAGCTTGTGCATCAGCCGCAGGCCCGGCCGCGCGAACGGCACGTAGAGCTTGATGTGGAACGCCGGCGATGCGACGACAAGCGCGCGGATCGGCGGCGCGTAGTCGTGCACCCAGGTAGCTGCGAGCACCGCGCCGACGCTCTGGCCGACCACGGCCATGTCCTCGATCGCGATGCCGTGCGTGTCGCGGATATGTTCGACGAAGGTCTGCAGGTCGCGCACCGACGCAGCCGCGCTCGGGCTGTAGCCGCGCGCGCCGGGCGAGCGGCCGTGGCCGCGCGCATCCCATGCGAAGAACGCGAAATCGGGCAGGTCGAGCTCGTCGACGAGGTGCGCGACGCGCGCCGAGTGTTCGTGGCCGCGATGCAGCAATACGATTGCGCCGCGGCAGCGCGGGCCCGTGGCGGGCCAGTGTCGATAGAACAGCGTTTCGCCGTCGTGCGTGATGAAGTCGGCCTCACGGGCCATGCGTGCGCTCATGCGATCTCTCTCGTTTCGTTATTCGAATCTTGGTGCGCCGCCCTCCGGCGCCCGGTACCGCAACCGCTCTTGACTCCCCTATCAACCGCCCTTTTCCGCGATGCCGGCCTGCACGCGCCGCACCACGGTCACGATCGACAGCACGATCAGCAACCGCCACAGCCATGCGGCGACGCCGCCGACCGGAAACCCGAGCCCGATCCACAGCGCGAACGCACCGAGGGCGAGCGCGCGGTCGCTCTTGCCGAACGGGCCGTCGTAGCGGCGGCTCACGCCGACCAGCGGGCCGATCAGCCCCGCGCATTCGACGATCACCGCCGTCAGCGCGAACAGCCAGACGTCTGCCGGAGCGAACGCCGGAATCGCGAGAAACGGCAGCACCAGCGCGATATCGGACACGACGTCGCCGAGTTCGTTCAGGTAGGCGCCGAGCGTGCTCTTCTGATTGTGCTCGCGCGCGAGCATCCCGTCGATCGCGTTGAGCGCCATCCGCACGAACAGCCACAGCGGGATCAGCAGGAACAGCGCGCGGGCAAACACGCCGAGCCCGGCGAGCGCGCCGACGACGATCGAGCCGCCGGCCGCGAACAGCGTGACCTGGTTGGCCGTGACGCCGCGCTCGGCGAGCGAGTTCGCGAACGGGCGCAGACGGTTCTGGAATTTGGGTTTGAGTGCGTAGAGGCTCATCGTTTTATTTGCGCGGCACAGTTGGATACGTTTCCCGCCGCCATGCCCCGGGCGGCGAAACGGCCTTGGACGGCCTTCCATGGACGGCCCCCATCGTCGCCGAGCGGCCCCGATGCGTCAAGCACGCGCGCGGCCCGCACGCGCGGCGCCAATCTGGCGTTTTTGACGGAAACTCGCGATAATCCGCAGGCCCGATCGCCGCGAGATCCATTCGAACTGCAAACGGGCACTCGTGCAACAGCCGATTATCACGCCGCCGACCGGCGCATTCGCCGCGACGCAACAGCGTATGACGGCGAATCGTCCGATTATCGCGGACCTGCGACAGGCAGCCACGAATTTGAAAAAACTTAAACAAGGGCCGTCCGGCGCGCATCCTGCCGCGCCGGCATTCCGGGGTCCCGCCCGCCGCGCGTGCGCCGCGGGCCATGCATGCAGGCAGGAGGCGCAGCGCCGATGAACATCCTCAACATCTGGCAGCGCGACTTCCTGCTGTCCATCGTGCGGCTCGTCGCCGGCGCGTATCCGGTCTGGCATCAGGCGCCGCCGTCCCCGACGCAGAAGATCTACTTCTCGAACCATACGAGCCACATCGACACGCTCGCGATCCTCGCCGCGCTGCCGCGCGACGTGCGCGCGGTCGTGCGGCCGGTCGCCGCGCGCGACTACTGGGACAGCAGCGACATGAAGCGCCACATCGCGCAGAAGCTGCTGAACGTCGTGCTGATCGACCGCCACCGCGAATCCGGCGGGGATCCCCTCGACCCCGTGCGCGATGCGCTCAAGCAGGGCCATTCGATCATCATCTTCCCCGAGGGCACGCGCGGCGCCGAGATCCTGCCGCAGCCGTTCAAGAGCGGGCTGTTCCACCTCGCAACCGAGTTTCCGGACGTCGCGCTCGCGCCCGTCTATCTCGAGAACCTGCAACGGATCATGCCGAAAGGCGCGATCTGGCCGGTGCCGCTGATCTGCAAGGTGCACTTCGGCGCGAACGATGCGCTCGGCGCCCAGGAGGACAAGCCGACGTTCCTCGCCCGCATGCGCGACGCGGTCGTCGCGCTCGCGCCGCCGCAGCGGCCCGCCGGCTGAACACGGCGCCCTCTTCTCCCTTTTCCGGATATCGACAATGCGAACAATTTTCTGGGAACTGGTCGCGGGCGTCACGGGCGTGCTCGTCGTCGCGACCGCGATCGGCGCGATCCTCGGCGCACGCACCGGCGGCACGAGCGCGACCATCGTCAACCTGAACCAGCGCATCCGCGCGTGGTGGGCGATGATCGCGATCATGGCCATCGCGATCGGCCTCGGCAACAACATCACGTATCTGGTGTTCGCGGTGCTGTCCTACCTGACGCTACGCGAATTCATCACGCTCACGCCGACGACCGCGAGCGACCATACGACGCTGTTCATTGCGTTCTTCATCGCCATCCCCGTGCAATACCTGCTGCTCGGGATCAACTGGTACGGGATGTATTCGATCTTCGTGCCCGTGCACCTGTTCTTCGCGATGTCGCTCGTGTCGGCACTCACGCAGGACACGCGCGAATTCCTGAGCCGCAACGCGAAGATCAACTGGGCGCTGATGGTGTGCGTGTACGGGCTGAGCCATGCGCCGGCCGTGCTGATCCTCGACATTCCGCACTACGTGGGGCAGAACGCGCTGCTGCTGTTCTTCTTCCTGTTCGTCGTGCAGATCAGCGACGTGCTGCAGTATGTGGTCGGCAAACTGTTCGGGAAGCGCAAGATCGCGCCGCAGCTGTCGCCGTCGAAGACGATCGAGGGCTTCGTCGGCGGCGGTTTGCTGGCCACGCTGTGCGGCGCATCGCTGTATCGCGTGACGCCGTTCAGTTTCGGCGCCGCGTTCGGCATCTCGCTCGCGATCGTGATCGCGGGTTTCGTCGGCGGCCTCGTGCTGTCGGCCGTCAAGCGCTCGCTCGGCACCAAGGACTGGGGCTCGATGATCGCCGGCCACGGCGGGATGCTCGATCGCGTCGACTCGATCTGCTTCGCCGCGCCGGTGTTCTTCCACCTCGTGCGGTATCTGTACGTGTGATGCGTGGGCGGCGCAACGCCGCCCGTTCCTGTGCGCGAAGGATCAGTACCCTTCGCGCAACGCCTTCGGCACGACGTAGCGGCCGCGTGCCGCGTCGAACTTCACCGTATAGCGCGCGTGGATGGCCTTGTCGCCGCGCATGCCCGTTTCCGTGACCGTCAGCGGATAGACGTCGCCGGTGCCGGTCGTGTCCGGCGCGATCTCGAAACGGCGCGCCTCGCAGCGCGCCCGGGCGTTCGCGCATTCCGTCGACTCCGCATTGTCGAGCGCCTCGTCGATGCGCGCGGCCGCCGGCACCAGCGCGTTGCCGACCGGCAGCCAGATCGAGCGGAAGCGTTGCGTATAGCCTTGCCGCGTGTCGCTTTCGCCGATGACGAACCCGAACAGACGCGGCCCGAGCCGCTCGATACGCACCGTGCCGGGCTCGCCGCGCCCACCCGATACGATCTCCGTTTTCTTCATGACCGGCTCGAGCGCCTTGCCGTCCGGTGACGATTTCAGCACGTACAGGTCGATCGAGCCCGTGTTCGCGTCCGCGTCCATGCCCGGCATCCCGTTCTGCACCGCCGCCTCGGTCTCGCCGCACATCGCGAGCAGCGTGCGCGGGCCGTCCGCGGTGGCGACGCGCAGCAAACCGCAGGGCGAATGGACGAAATCGTCCCCTTCCGCCTGCCAGCCCTTGCGGTCCGCGCGCCAGTTGCCGTACGTGTCGTGGATGAAGGTCTGCAGTTGATGGTCGGGCCGGGGCGGCTCGGCGGCATGAACGGGCGACTGCGCGGCGAGCACCGTGAATACCGCGAGCGCGCCAAGGGCCGCGAGCGAAGCCGCGAGCGGCTTGAAACGTCTGTTCCGGTTCTGGACAGTCATGACGAGGTTCGGTCGGATTGGAAAGAGGTGTGGCGGATCGTTGCAGACTCGCCCGATCGCGGTTGCCGGGGCGATACCAGCGGCGCTGCGGCAGCCAGATGCGAGGCCACGACACCCGGCCTCGCCATTCGCGCCGGCCGGCGTTACGATCTCGTTCTTCACCCCAGGCTCCGTTCGATGCGCGCGGGAATCGGCCCGCGAGCCCGTAGCGTACACGCACCGCGCGACACCGCAAGCGCGCATCGCACCGGCCCGACATGGACCCACGCATGAACCTCACGTTGCAGGATGTCGCATGGCACCGGTCGGTCGGGCGGCTCATCGAGTCGCTCGACCAGCCGGGCTTCTGGCTCGCGCTGATCCGGTTGATCGAGGAATACGTCGCGGTCGACAGCTGGGTCGCGCTGACGTTCGGCGACGGCCGCCCGCAGGTGTTCGCCGAATGCCCGTACGAAGGCGGCGGCCCCGACCCGCTGTTCCGCGACTACGTGCAGGGGCTGTACCAGCTCGACCCGTTCTACATCGCGAACCGCGACGCGCCGAAGAGCGGCCTGTTCCGGCTGTCCGACGTCGCGCCCGAATGCTTCCGCGATACCGAGTACTACACGCTCTATTTCACGCACAACGTCGTCGAGGACGAGGTGCAGTTCAACGTCGTGCTCGACGATGCACGCACGCTGTGCCTGTCGCTCGGCAGCAAGCGGCGCTTCAGCCCCGAGCAGGTGGCGCTGCTCGACCTGATCCGGCCGTGGGTGGCCGGGCTGATGCGACAGCGGCTCGCGTTCGAGCCGACCTCGATCGAAGCCGCGGCATCGCCGCGGGCCGGCACCCGTGCGCAGGACGGCTTCGAGCGCGCAATGGCGCGGCTCGGCACGCCGCTCACCGCGCGCGAGCTCGACGTGATCCGGCTGATCCTGAGCGGCCGCTCGAACAAGGAAGTCGCGAACAAGCTGTCGATTTCCGCCGAAACGGTCAAGGTGCATCGCCGCAACATCTACGGGAAGCTCGCCATCAACTCGCAATCGGAGCTGTTCTCGCTGTTCCTGAACGCGCAGACCGGCACCTGACGCGCATCGCCGGTCACGCGTTTCGGCGCTCGCCCCACTGGCGGTGTCACAGATCAATACCCCCGAAGGGTTAACGCGCCGGCGGGATGGGAAATCCGCCGCTTCGGCGCATACTGGGGCCTCCTTACCCACCGTTCCGGCGCCACCGGCGACGGGCTCCTGCTACCGAAACCGCCCATGAAACTGACGCTCGACATCGTCCAGCTCGCCGGTCGCGACGGCGACACGCCCTACAACCTGCAGCGCACGCTCGAAGCGATCGCGACCTGCGCACCGGGCACCGACATCGTGATGTTTCCGGAAGCGCAGCTCACCGGCTTCCTCGATCCGTCGAATCTGGCCGAATGCGCCGAGCCGCTCGACGGCCCGAGCGTCGGCGCGGTCATCGCCGCCGCACGTGCGCGCAACGTTGCCGTCGTGGTCGGGCTGATCGAGAACGACGGCGGCCGCTTCTACAACACGACCGTGTTCGTCACGCCGGACGGCATTGCGCTGCGCTATCGCAAGACGCATCTGTGGGTGAACGAACATGGCGTCGTGCTGCCCGGCGACCGTTACGCGACGATCGAATGGCGCGGCGTGCGGATCGGCCTGCTGATCTGCTACGACAACGAATTCCCCGAAACCGGCCGCGCGCTCGCCGCACTCGGCGCCGAGCTGATCCTCATCACCGACGGCAACATGGAACCGTACCGCGCCGTCCATCGCACGTCGGCCACGGCGCGTGCGATGGAGAACCAGGTATTCGCGGTGGTCGCCAACCGTATCGGCGGCAGCACGCACGACGTCGTGTTCGCGGGCGGCAGCCTCGCGGCCGATCCGTTCGGCCACCTGATCTTCGAGGCCGGCAATACCGAATCGCGTCATGCGGTCGAACTCGATTTCGACCAGCTCGCCGCGTCGCGCGCGGTCTACGACTATCGCCGGGATCAGCGCCTTCACATCGCCGGCGAACGCATCGAGCACGCCAACGGCCTGCGCGAACTGCTGATTCCGTAAGCGCCTGCCCGCCTCCGGCGGCGGCATCCGTCACGCCGGGTCGGGCACCTCGATCGCCAGCAGCGCCGAACTGACCGACTTGCCGTGCGCGTCGAGCGCGAGCGAGCGCGTGACGCCGCCGCCGAGCGCATCGCGCAGCACGAAGTTGAATGCACCGAGCGCCGGCAATTCGTAACGCACGACGTCGCCGTGCACGATGCCCGCAAGCCACGTCTTCACCGCGTCGGCATCCAGATGCGTGCGCAGATGATCGTAATGGCGCGGATCGCGGCAGATGACCGACACGTTCAGCGTGTTGCCCTTGTCGCCCGTGCGCGCATGCGCGAGTTCACGCAGTTGCATCAGGCCTCCACGAATGAAAACGACGGCGTCACGGCCGCGCGCGGCAGCAGCACCGACTGCACCGCGATCACCTCGCGGGTCGACTTGAACGCGCCGCCGCCACCGGCCGGCCCGTTCGTATAGAGCGTCTCGACTTCATTGCCGATCCGCGCCGCTTCGGCGGCGCTCGCCGCACGGCCGGCCACCCGCACGCGCACCTCGGCCGGCTCGCCGCGCACGGCCGGCGTCGCGTCGCCATACAGCGCATCGACGCCGATCAGGTCGAAGCGCAACTCGGTCGCGGCAACACCGGTCAATGCCAGCCGCTCGCGGACGATCTCGAGCGCGAGACGCGCGCGTTCGAGCGCGCCCGGACCGCCGTACGAGATCTGGCCTTCACCGATCCAGCCGTCGACGTAAGCGACCGACACCTTCAGCGTGTCGGGCCGCGCGGTGCCGCGCCCGCCCGTCACGCGCACGCGGTCCGCCGCCTCCTCGGCCACGGTGACCTGCGTGAAATCCGCGACGACGTCGGGCTGCAGATACCGCGCCGGATCGTGAATCTCGTAGAGCAGTTGCTCCTTGCAGGTCGCCGCGCTCACGCGGCCGCCCGCATGCGGCACCTTCGTGATCACGACCGCACCGTCGGCCGCGACTTCGCCGATCGGAAACCCGAGCCGCGCGAGGTTCGGCACGTCCTTGTAGCCGGGATCGGCGAAGTAGCCGCCCGTCACCTGACCCGCGCATTCGAGCAGGTGGCCAACGACCGTCGCCTGTCCGAGCAGGTCCCAGTCGTCCATCCGCCAGCCGAACGCGTGGATCAGCGGCGCGGCGAACAGCGACGGATCGGCGACGCGCCCGGTCAGCACGACGTCCGCGCCGGCCGCGAGCGCGTCGACGATCGGCGCGGCGCCGAGGTACGCGTTCGCGGACACGATACGGTCGCGATACGCGGCGACCTCGTCACCCGATTCCTCGAAGCGGAACGCGCCGCGCAGCACGACGTCGAGCACGTCGTCGCCTTCGACCGCCGCGACCTTCAAGTGTGCAAAACCGAGCGATTGCGCGATCTGCGCGGTGCGCCGCGCGGCCGCACGCGGATTCGCCGCGCCCATGTTCGACACGATGCGCACGCCCTTCGGCGCAGCGACCGGCACCACGGCGCGCATCCTCGCATCGAGCAGCGGGTCGTAGCCGCGTGCCGGATCCTTGCGCCGCGCCTGCTGCGCGATCGCGATCGTGCGCTCGGCCAGGCATTCGAAGACGAGATAGTCGAGCTGCCCGTGTTCGGCCAGTTCGACCGCGGGCTCGATCCGGTCGCCCGAGTAGCCGGCGCCGGCGCCGATGCGCACGCGCCGTTCAGGTTGCTTTGCTGTCATGTCCGTACCGTCGTCCGGCGGATGTCGCCGCCGGGAAAGATCAAAAGATGCCCAGCACGACGCATGCGATCGTCATCACGATCGACGCGCCGAACAGCAGCGGAAACGTGAATTTCTGGTGCTCGGCCAGCTCGATGCCGCACAGGCCGACGACGAGGAACGTCGCGGGCGTCAGCGGGCTGACCGGGAACCCGGTCGTCATCTGGCCGAGCAGCGCGGCCTGTCCGACCTGCACGGCCGGCACACCGAGCTGGCCGGCCACTTCCGCGATCACGGGCAGCACGCCGAAGTAGAACGAATCGGGATCGAACAGCATGCTGAGCGGCATCGACGCGAAGCCGAGCGCCACCGGGATGTGGCCGGCCATCGACGGCGGCACGAAGCCGACCGCCGCCTGCGCCATCGCCTTCAGCATCCCGCTGCCCTGCATGATCCCCGTGAACACGCCGGCCGCGAGCAGGATGCCGGCCATCATCAGCGCGGCGCGTGCATGGGCGTCGATGCGCTTCCTCTGCATGTCGACGTCCGGGTAGTTCACCATCAGCGCGATGCACAGCCCGACCATGAACATGATCGCGGGCGGGATCTTCTCGCCCATCACGACCATCGTGCCGAGCACGACGAGCGTCAGCACGAGGTTGAACCAGAACAAGTGCGGCCGGCGCAGCGCCTGCTCGTCGGGTGTCAGCTCGCGCTTCGGCAGCGGGATCGACGCATCATCGCGCGACAACCCGAGCCGCTTCTCTTCGCGCCGCCCGAGCCAGTACGCGACGCCGAACACGAACACGAGCCCGATCGCCTGCACCGGGATCAGCGGATTGAACAGCGCCGACACCGGCAGGTGCAGCGACGCCGACGCGCGAATCATCGGCCCCGTCCACGGCAGGAAGTTGATGCCCGCGGCCATCGACACTGCGGCGGCCAGCACGCGACGGTCCATCTTCAGCCGGTCGTACAGCGGCAGCACGGCCGGAATCGTCACGAGAAAGCAGACGGCGCCCGAGCCGTCGAGGTGGATCAGCAGTGCAAGCAGCGTCGTGCCCATCACGATGCGCGTCGGCCGCGTGCCGACCGCGCGCAGGATGCGGTCGATGATCGGGTCGAGCGTGCCGGCGTCGGTGATCGTCCCGAAATAGAGAATCGCGAACACGAACATCCCGACGACGGGCGCGAGCCCCTTCAGCCCGTCGACGACGAACTTGCTGGTGTGCAGCCCGAAGCCGCCGATCAGCGATGCGGCGATCGGCACGAGGATCAGCGCGACGAGCGGCGACATCCGCTTCGACAGAATCGCGGCCAGCAGCACGACGATCGTGCCAAGCCCGAGTAACGGCAGCATCCGTGTCTCCTACCTTGTCTTTTGTTGGAGACGAGCGTAAGGTCGGCGCAGCGATAGCACAATTGAAATGATTTGATCGCAGCAATCACGAACCGTTATGGATCTGAATCTTCGCGACATTCGCGCATTCGTCACCGTCGCGCAGGCCGGCAACTTCACGCGTGCGGCCGCGCGCCTGCACCTGTCGCAGCCGGCGCTGACCGTGCAGATCCGCCGGCTCGAGGACATCGTCGGCGCGCGCCTGTTCGACCGCAACAGCCGCAGCGTCGCGCTCACGCAGACCGGGCGCGAGCTGCTGCCGCTGCTGCAGCGCTCGCTCGGCGACATGGAGCGCGTGCTGCGCGATGCGCGCGCGCTCGGCGAAGGCACGAGCGGCACGGTACGGCTCGCGTGCCTGCCGACCTTCGCGTCCAGCATGCTGCCGGAGCTGATCCAGTCGTTCCGGCGCGCGGTGCCGCGTGCAGGCTTCGAGATCCACGACGGCGTCGCGAGCCTCGTCACCGCGCTCGTGCGCAACGAGGAGGCCGATCTCGGATTGACGGGCGGCGACACGTTCGATGCGTCGCTGGAGGTGCTGTATGCGGGCGCCGACCGGCTCGTCGCCGTGTGCCCGAAAGATCATCCGCTTGCGCGCAAGCGCCGCGTGAGCACCGCCGACGTGGCGGCCGTGCCGCTCGTGCTCACCGCGCAGGGCACGAGCGTGCGCAGCGTCGTCGATGCCGCGCTGGACGCGGCCGGCTGCACGCCCGACATCGCGTGCGAGCCGACCTACATGATGACGGCGGTCGCGATGGTGCGCGGCGGCCTCGGCGTGACGATCCTGCCGGCGACCGCGCGCGAGGTGCGCGCCGAGCCCGAGCTGGTCGCGAAGCCGATCGACGACCCCGCGTTCGTGCGGCCGATCGCGCTCGTCACGAAGCGCGGCCGCACGCTGCCGCGCGTCGCGCAGGCGTTCGCCGACACCATGCGGGCGGCATTGAAAAAACGCGCGTGAACCGCGCGCCCGGATCGGCGGAACCGGTCGCCCGCCCGACGCTTACTTCGCGTCCGGATCGACGTGCAGCGATTCGCCGATCGCATAGAAATTGCCGCCCGCGATGTAGTGCAGGCTGCGCAGCGCCGGATCGGCCGATTCGAAATACCAGTGGCCGTCGCGGAACACGCGCGTGTCGGACCACGCCGCGACCACCTCGCCGATGAACAGGTCGTAGGCCTGCTGGTTGTGCGGCTCCGGAACCAGCCTGCACGCGAGCCAGCCCGAGCAGCCGGCGACGAACGGCAGGTCGTGGCCTTCGACGTCGAACAGCGTGACGCCGGCTTCGCGCAGCTTGTCGGGCCGCTCCGCGAGACTGTGGCTGCCGACCGCATGCGTGAGCTGAATCTGTGCGGCCGTCGGCACCTGGATCACGAACGTGCCGCTGCGCTCGACGAGCTCGCGCGTCTTCGCGGACTTGTCGAGCACGACCGTCAGCTTCGGCGGCAGGAAGTCCAGCGCGCACGCCCAAGCGGCGGCCATCACGTTGTCGACGCCGTCGTGGCGCGCCGACACGAGCACGGTCGGGCCGTGGTTGAGGAGACGGTAGGCTTTCTTCAGCTCCACCGGAGCGATGTGACGGTCCATACGGGTTCCTTGGAGAACGGCACGCACGCACGGATGCCGTGCGGCGCAGCGCCGGCCGGTATGCATGCGCGCAGCCGGGCCGCAGGCCGCATTCTCGCACCCAATTTCAATCGGCGCTGACGGCGCCGCCGGTCACTTCGCGAACAACTGGCCGATATCGCGGAACGCCTTGAATTCGAGCGCATTGCCGCACGGATCGAACAGGAACATCGTCGCCTGTTCGCCGACCTGCCCCTGGAACCGCACATAAGGCTCGATCACGAAGGTCACGCCGAACGATCTCAGCCGCTCGGCCAGCGCTTCCCAGCTCGGCCAGTCGAGCACGATCCCGAAATGCGGCACCGGCACGTCGTGACCGTCGACCGCGTTCGTATGCGCGCCTTCCTGCGACGCGGTCTTCGGATGCTCGTGGATCACGAGCTGGTGACCGTAGAAGTCGAAGTCGACCCACTGCGCGCTCGAGCGCCCCTCTGCCAGCCCGAACACACGGCCGTAGAAATCGCGTGCGGCCGGCAGGTCGTAGACCGGGATCGCCAGGTGAAACGGGGAAAGACTCATGGTGGCCTCGTGATGGAACGCTCGCGTGGCGCGAGGACGGCACCATGGTAGTCAAGGTCAATCAAAAATTAAATCAATATATAGTTGCATCATTCACAAACGGAATTGATGAATGATCCGCGAACTGAAAACCCTCGTCGCCGTGGCCCGGGAAGGCACATTCGCCGCGGCCGGCCACCGTATCGGGCTCACGCAGGCGGCCGTGAGCGCGCAGATGCAGCGCCTCGAAGCCGAGCTCGGCTTCGCGCTGTTCGACCGGCAAGGCCGGTCGGCCCGGCTCAACGAAATGGGGCATCACGTGCTCGACCAGGCGCAGGCACTGATCGGCCTGTACGAGAACCTGAGCTCGACGGCACCCGGTTCGCCGGCCAACGTGCGCGTGACGATCGGCGCGATCGCGTCGGTACAGAGCGCGCTGCTGCCGGCCGCGCTCGCCGATTTCCATCGCCGGCAGCCCGCGTGCCGCACACGCGTGATCCCGGGGCTGTCGATCGAACTGGTCAACCGGGTCGATGCGGGCGAGATCGACATGGCCGCGATCATCCGGCCGCCGTTTTCGCTGCAGAGCGACCTGCACTGGACGACGCTCGTGCAGGAACCGTTCCGACTGATCGTGCCGCGCGGCGTGAAGGGCAAGGACTGGGCCGAACTGCTCGCGAGCGAACCGTTCGTGCGCTACGACCGCGCGTCGTTCGGCGGCCGCCAGGTCGATCGCTTTCTGAGGAAGATGCACATCGCGGTGCGCGACACCTGCGAACTCGACGAGCTCGACGCGATCGTCAAGCTGGTCGAGAACGGCGTCGGCGTCGCAATCGTCCCGCAGACCGCCGTCTATCGCCGCTGGCCGGCCGGCGTGCGCGCGCTCGACCTCGGGCATCACACGTTCCACCGCGACATCGGGCTCGTGCATCGCGCGCGGCGCACGATGTCGGAGCCGGCGCAGATGCTCGCGCAACTGATCGAAGCGGCGGCGCTGCAGGCGGCCTAGCGCCGCGGTTGCCAATCAGCGCCGCCCGGCCGGCCGGTCGACGGCCGCGTCGAACAGCGCGACACCGGCCGGCGACAGGTTCACGAACGTGTCGTTGTCGAGGAAGAACATCACGCGGCGCGCCGGCGCGAGCGCTGCGTAGTCCATCGTCGCGCCCTTCTCGTACGCGAAGATCGCGGCCTTGTCGGGTTGACCGTACACGGTCGCGATCGCGATGGCGCCGCACCCCGGCCGGCCCCAGCTCATCGGCGCCTGCTTGCCGTACACATTCGTCGCGCCGGCCGGCAGCCCGGCCGAGATCGGGTGTCGTGCATTGACGAGCCACAGGTAGCGCTCCTTGCCCGTTTCGCCGAAGTCGACGTCCGCAACGACAACGAGAGAGAAATGGATGCCCCCCGTCGCAATGCCGCCGCCGGAGGCGCGTGCGACGCGTCGCTAACACATCCATTGCGCCCGGGCCAATTCGATTCATTCAATAATGATTTGACGGATCGATAACAATATCCCGACCACCTTAATTCCTCCCCGAATTGCCGGAAATTGTCTCGAGATATGCAAGCCGCAACGACGAAATCGCGAAATGACAATCAATTGATACGCAATTTTCAATAATTCAAATCCTTCGATAGCGGAGATCGGAGGACATCCCTGTCTACCTCAGGCCACAAAAGAGAATTTCATTTTTACCGTTTTAATCGGGCTCGGTAGTCTCCTGCCATTCCGGATCACGAACACAAGCCAATGCGCAAGGAGATGACATGAAACGCACGACCCTCTCGCTGATTTCCATCGCGTCGTTCGCGGCGATACCCGTCGCGCATGCGCAGTCGAGCGTCACGCTCTATGGCGTGATCGACACGTCGATCACCTATGTGAACCATGCGCAGGGCAAGGACAACGCGTGGATGCTCGGCAACAGCAGCGCGGGCAACCTGGCCGGCAGCCGCTGGGGCGTGAAAGGCACCGAGGATCTCGGCGGCGGGCTGAAGGCGCTGTTCCAGCTCGAGAACGGCTTCGACCCGAGCAACGGCCGGCTGGGCCAGGGCGGCCGCATGTTCGGCCGGCAGGCGTTCGTCGGCCTGGCGAGCGACCGCTACGGCACGCTCACGTTCGGCCGCCAGTACGATCCGCTCATCGATCTCGTGCAGGGCATCACCGCCGACAATTATCTCGGCAGCGTGTTCGCGACCCCGGGCGACGTCGACAACTACGACAACAGCTTCCGCGTCGACAACGCGGTGAAGTACACGTCGGCCGTCTATGCGGGCCTGCAGTTCTCGGCGATGTATTCGTTCGGCGGCATCGCGGGCAGCACCGGCGCCGCGAATTCGTATTCGGCCGCCGTGTCGTACAACAACGGGCCGTTCAGCGTCGCGGGCGGCTACTTCCACGCGACCAACAGCCCCGCGTCGAACACCCTGCGCACCGGCTGGACCAGCTCGTCGGACGGCACGTTCGACGGCCCGGTCAACAGCGGCTATGCGAGCGCGCATTCGATCGGCATCGCGCGCATCGCGGGCCAGTACGTGGCCGGCCCGTTCACGTTCGGCCTCGGCTACAGCAACGCGCAGTACCGCCGCGATGGAAGCTCGGTATTCGGCTCGAACGAGCACTACAACACGGGGCAAGGCTTCGTGAACTACCAGGCGACGAACGCGCTGCTGGTCGGCGTCGGCTACAGCTACACGCGCTCGGGCGGCGACACGTCGGCCACCTATCACCAGGTATCGGCCGGCGCCGACTACAACCTGTCGAAGCGCACCGACGTCTACCTGACCGCCGCGTACCAGCACGCCAGCGGCCAGACCGGCGACGGCCAGGGCGGCTCGATGGCCGCGCAGGCGTCGATCGGGTCGTACGGCTACGCGGGCACGAGCTCGCAGACGATGGTCAACCTCGGCCTGCGTCACCGCTTCTGATGCAACACGGCCGGCTGCGCGCCGCGCGGCCGGTCGAATCCGCATCGGCCGACACGGCGGCTTCGGCCGCCGATCTTTCCGGATCGCCTTTTCATCGCCCTTCACCACCCGGATATCGACGGCTGCGCGATTTCCATCCGGTTTGATTCAGCACCGATTTCCCGAGACGAATGACGCAATGCGTCAGTATTCCGGCGCCGCCACTGCCCCGGTATTCGCCCCGAAATCCGGCCATTTTTACCGATCATGCTTCGCTGCACCTCGTGATCGGACGCGATAAAAATGCGTGGCGAACGCGCGGGCAAATGCAAAGGAAAGTTTGACGCGAGCCATTTGCCTGCTCGCTATGGCACACTTCGCGTCTGCGTAATTTCCTTGCACCGGGCGCCCGGATTCCGCCCCATCCTGCCATGCCGCGTCAGACAACCCGTTCGATCAGCCGAGCAACGCTGAAAATCGCCGCGACGATTGCGATGTCGTGCGCGCTGCACGGCGTCGCCCGGGCCGATTGCCTCGACGACGCGGCCGCGTTCCAGCACGTGAGCGTCAGCCTGATGCGCGGCATCGCGCAGGTCGAGTCGGGCATGAATCCGAGCGCCGTCAACACCAACACGAACGGCACGGTCGACATCGGCCTGATGCAGATCAACAGCACGTGGCTGCCGACGCTCGCGCGCGAAGGCATCACGCGGGAAAGCCTGTTCGATGCATGCACGAACGCGTATGTCGGCGCGTGGATCCTGTCGCAGAACATCCGCCAGCTCGGCCCCAACTGGAACGCGATCGGCGCGTACAACTCCGCCTCGCCCGACAAGCGCCTCGCGTATGCGCGCAAGGTCTATGATGCAATCCGGACCATGCCGGATTCGCCGGATACTCCCATGCCTATCCTTCCACCGTCCTTTACGCCGCCGCAACAGGCGCAGGCGTACAACCCGTTCGCGAGCCTGAGCGTGTCCGCGCCGCAGCAGGTCACGCGCCCGCGCACGATTTCGTCGGCCCCGCCGCCTCCGCCGCCGCAGGGTGGCCCTGCCGGCCCGGCCGGCACGTACAACTTCGGATGGACGGTCACGGGCGCGGACCAGGCGAAGCCGACCCAGGTCTTCGACGACGGCGCGCGGATCTACGTGCAGTTCAGCGACATGAAGCACCTGCCGGCGATCTTCACCGAGACGTCGGCCGGACGCGTGCTGATGTCGTGGGAGCTGCAGTTTCCGTATGCCGTCCTGACGCGTCCCGCGCAAACGTTAATCTTCCAGCTCGGGCCGTTCGAGGCGCGCGCGCAGCGGGGTGCGGGCAATGGCGCCGGCATGACGGCGCAAGCGGGTGCGGCGACGACGGCCGCTTCCTCGAAGAAGTCGGCGAACACGGCAACGAATACGGCAGCCAATCCGGCGGCGGCGGCGGCGGCGCCGGCAAAACGCACGGCGTCGGCCGATGCGCTCTGGTACGTGAATACGCCGTCGACGTCGGGAACGACGGCGGCCTCGCCGTCGACCGCGAACATTCCGGCCACGCTGCCGACGGCCATCACGTCGAACACGCCGCCGCCCGCGCCGGCTCCAGTGCCGGCTGCGGCCGCTCAGCCTTCGCGCGCCAGCGCGGATGCGCTGTGGTACATCTCGAAGTAGCGCACCGCCGATCGCACGCGTCGCGCGGCGATCATTTCTCCACGGTCGGCGGCAACTCGGGCGCGTTCATGTCGTCCACCCATTGCAGTTCGGCCGTGCCGTTCTTCCTGAAGTACACGCACAGATAGCGCGACATCGACGATTCCGGCTGCGGAATCGTCACGTCGATCGTCCTGTGTTCCGCCTGAACGCCACGCTGGATCTCGTCCAGCGGTTGCGCGAACACCCACGCGAGCTTCACTGCTTGCCCCGGCGTAACCCTGCAGCCGCAGGCGAACCCACCGCCGCCACCGAAGGCCTCGCCGGCTTCCCGCGCGGACGGATTGCCGAAGCATCCCGACTTGTGCTGGTTGTCGAGCCAGAACGCGTGAAGCTTGCGGGTGTATTCGTTATAGCCGGTGATGCATACGGTGCGAGGCTCCGCCGATGCTGCGCCGTCATGTCGCCCGCATCCGGCCAGCACGCCGAGCACGCCCAGCGCCGTCAGTGTCGGCGCGCGGGACGCTGCCCCGTGCAGTATCGACAGTCTCTCAAACGCGGCAATGCCGGGCACCACATGCATGCCGACGCCACTCGCTCGCGTACCCGCGGGCACGCCGCCGCCGGCCCCCCCGTCACCCGCGCCGCACCCAGATCACCTTGCCGTCGCGAATGCCGAGATTGCGGCGTTCCTCACGGTAGTCCATCGTGCCCGGCAATGACTTGCCGTCGCGCTCGAGCACGCGCCACAGGCAGCCGTCCAGTTGCGCCGCCGCATCGGCTTCGGCCCTACCGACCAGCGCGTCGTCCGGCCCCGCGTCCGCCTTGCATGCCTGCGGCATGCCTGCCGGCCTGCCATTCGTCACCATGCCGCCTGCGGTCGCATTCTTCGTTTTCATGTCCGTGCATCCCGCAAACGTTGCGCCCGCAACCAGCGCCATCATCATCGCGATCGTCTTCTTCATCGGATTCTCCCTGTTGCACCCGGCGGAACCTGTGCGGCGTTCCCGGCCGACCGGGCGTTGCATGCGTGATCGGCTCCACGCGTCCGGGCCGCGCCGATTCTGCGTGCCCGAGTCGCGGGTTCGGCCTGCCGCCGAAGCCGCCTGCATGTTACCGCACGCTGCGCGGCGTGACGGCACGTGCATGCCGGCTGCACCACACGATGCGTGCCGCGACCCTCCGTTCAGAACTTGTAGGTCACGCCCGCAATGCCGTAGTAATTGCTGCGCGACTGGGCGATCGGACTGTCACCGTAGCGGCCGAGCAAGCGCGTCACGCCGCCGGTCGCGAGCACCGACCAGTGCTGCGACAGGGTCCAGTTCCACGCGACCGCCATCGATGCGCTGTCGATCCCGCCGCTCGTCGAATACGGCCGGAACCGGCTCGTCATCGACTGGGCGTCGGTCACGCCGTAGAACGTCTGCGTATAGCGCCCCGAGCCCCCATGCACGGTGCCCGTCACGATGATCTCGTGCTGCGCGGTCTTGAACACCGGCACCGCGAGATCCACGTGCCCCGACACGCCACGTGACGTATGCGTCACCGGCGTATCGATCGTCACGCTCAGTTCCGCTGCATTGAAGAGCGTCACACCCGCGCGCACGCCGACCAGTACCGAGCCCGGAATCCGGCCCATGCCCTTCAGGTAGTCGGAGCCCGGCATGTCGAAGCGGTTCTCGTCGGTGCGGCCCGCGTCGTAGCTCACCGCCGCCGACACGAACACACCGTGCGGCAGGTCCAGCCGGTAGCCCGCGCCCTCGGTGCTGTCGATGAAGAAGCCGTTGCCGAACTTCGCGGCAAACCCCGGCGCGACGACGCCGCGATACTGCTTGCTGCCCGGGTAGCGCGGCGCGAAACCGCCGCCGAGCGACAGCGAATACTGGTTTTCCGCGTGAGCGGCGGCGGCCAGGGTCAAGCCGGCGAGCGGCATGCAATAACGGTAGCGGCGGAGTGTTGGGCGCACAATATTGAGATACGAGTGAAGGAGCCCGCAGTCTAGGTGCCGCCCTGCGCCGAGACTGTCCTGAATCTGCGGAGAATCTGTGCTCAATTGTGTTCGATTGTTCGAGATTGTCGTATCGCTTCCCCCGCCTTCGGTGCGCCGGATAGAATCTGCGTGCCGCGCCGCACACCGGCTTGCCCGGGTGTGTAATGGCGCGCGCATCCTGAGGAGCCCATGAACGAAGATCCGCTCAAATACCGCGTACTGCTGATCGAGGACGACGACCGCCTTGCGCAACTCGTCCGCGAATACCTCGACGGCTATGAATTCGCGGTGACGGTCGTACGGCGCGGCGACCTCGCCGTCGCGGCGGTGCGCGAGCACCAGCCGGCCCTCGTGATCCTCGACCTGATGCTGCCGAACCTCGACGGGATGGAAGTCTGCCGGCGCATCCGCGCGTTCACCAACGTCCCCGTGCTGATCCTGACCGCGCGCGCGGACGTCTACGACCAGGTCGCGGGCCTCGAGACGGGCGCCGACGACTACGTGACGAAGCCGATCGAGCCGCGCGTGCTGGTCGCACGCGCCCGCGCGCTGCTGCGCCGCGCGCAGCCGGCCGCCGCGGAAGCGCCCGTGGCCGCGCCCGAAGCGCTCGTGTTCGGCGAGTTGGCGATCTCGCCGCCGAACCGCACCGTCACATGGCGCGGCGAGCCGGTCGACCTGAAGACCGCCGAATTCAACCTGCTGCTGATCCTCGCGCGCGCGGCCGGCACCGTGCTGAGCCGCGACGACATCCTGAAGCAGTTGCGCGGGATCGAGTTCGACGGACTCGACCGCTCGGTCGATTCCGGCATCTCGAAGCTGCGCCGCCGCTTCGAGGATGCGTCGTCGGAGCCGCACAAGATCAAGACGATCTGGGGCCGCGGCTACCTGTTCAGCCCTTCTGCGTGGGACGAATGAATGCTGCGTCCGTTAATCAGGCTGTACCTCGTCGTGATCCTGTTCGTCGCCGCGTCGATCCTGTTCATCCAGTTGTCGTTCGACCGGATCTTCTACGATCGCAGCGCGCAGGCGCAGCGCGACTCGTTGACCACCTATGCGTTCGTGCTCAACGACTACCTCGAACGCCATCCGGGCGGGCAGCGCGAGCTCGCGCTGCGCGAGCTCTCGAAACACGGCAACGAGGGGTTCGGCTTCCTGTCGATGGCCGCCGCCCGTGCGCAATTGAGCGGCGCGCCGCTGCGCGATCTCGAGGCCGGCCGGATCGCGATCAGCTACAACGGCAAGGATTACTACATGCCGCTCGCGGACGGGTCGGTCCTGCATGCACGGCCGATCGAAGCCTCCGATCTCGACATCCGGATCTATGCGTACCTGCTACTCGCACTCGGCACGCTGTTCGCGGTGGTGCTGTGGATTCACTATCACTGGCGCGACCTGCGCAGGCTGCAGGACGCCGCACGCGCATTCGGCGCCGGCACGCTGTCGACGCGTGTGAAGCTGTCGGGCAAGTCGAACATCTACGAACTGTCGCAACAGTTCAACGACATGGCCGAGCGCATCGAGGCGTCGATCAAGCAGCAACGCGAAATGATGCACGGCATCTCGCACGAACTGAAGACGCCGCTTGCGCGGCTCGAATTCGGGCTCGCGCTGCTCGCGGAGCCGGACGAAACGGGACGGATGCGCGAGCGCCGCGACGCGCTGCGGCGCGACGTGCGCGAACTCGACGAGCTCGTCACCGAGCTGCTGACGATCGGCCGGCTCGAACAGGGTGCGAGCCAGCTTGCGCCGATGGAAGTCGTCGTCGATGCGCTGATCGACAGCGTCGCGGGCAACGTCGCGAACGACATCGCCGATCGCGGGATCGCGCTCGACGTGTCGACGCTCGGTGCACCCGCGACCCACGTGTGCGACCCGAAGCTCGTCGCCCGCGCGTTGCTGAATCTGATCCGCAACGGCGCACGCTATGCATCGCGCACGGTGCTGCTCGCCGCCGCGAGCGACGCGTCCGGCGCGCTCGTGCTGAGCGTCGACGACGATGGCCCGGGCATTCCTGTCGCCGAGCGCGCCCGCGTGTTCGAACCGTTCCAGCGGCTCGACTCCAGCCGCGACCGGCAGACCGGCGGATTCGGGCTCGGGCTCGCGATCGTGCGGCGCGTCGCGCAGGTGCATGGCGGCGACGTGCGGCTCGAAGATTCATCGCTCGGCGGCGCACGCTTCGTGATCACGCTGCCCGCGAGAACGCTGCCCGACAACCTGTTCGACGTGCCGGATGCCGACACGTTCGGCGGCAGCACGGGCATGGCCTTCCCTCGGCAATGAAGCGCGCGGCAGGGTTCCTGGCCGCCCTCGCCTGACCGCCTGCCGCCGGTGCGTGCGCGCCGCTCAGCGGCGGCGCAGCAGCGCAACGAAGAACAGGCTGCCGAACAGCGCGGTCACGATCCCGATCGGCAGATCCTCCGGCGCCGCGAGCGTGCGGGCGGCCACATCGGCCCAAACGAGCAGGATCGCGCCCGTCAGCGCGGCCACCGGCAGCAGCCTGCCGTGCTCGGCACCGACGACGCGACGGCACAGATGCGGCGTCACGAGCCCGACGAAGCCGATCGCGCCGCTCACCGCCACCATCGCGCCCGTCGCGAACGACGCGACGACGAACACCTCGCGCCGCATCCGCGCGCTCGGCACCCCGAGCGTGGCCGCGGCGACGTCGCCCGACATCAGCGCATTCAGTTCGCGCCGGCGCGCGTACAGCGCCCCGCCGGCGAGCACCGCGCATACGGCCGGCACCGGCAGCAGATCCCAGCGCGCGAGCCCGACGCCGCCGAGCATCCAGAACAGCACCGACGACGCGGCGCGCTGGTCGCCGAGATACAGCAGCAGGTTGCCGAACGCGGCCATCATGAACGACACCGATACGCCCGCGAGCAGCAGCCGGTCCGATTCGAGCCGGCCGCGCCGGTAAGCGAGCGCGACGACGCATGCGGTCGCCGCGAGCGCGCCCGCGAACGCGGCAGCCGACAGCGTGAACGGGCCGAATACCGCGCCGGCCATCACGGTGACCGCGACGGCGCCGAGCATCGCGCCCGCGCTCACGCCGAGCAGGTGCGGATCGGCCAGGCGGTTCGCGGTCGCCGCCTGCAGCGCGACGCCGACCGCTGCCAGCGTCGCGCCGACGATCGCGGCGAGCAGCGCGCGCGGCATGCGGATCAGCCAGACGATGCTGTCGTCGCCCGCCCCCGCCGCCAACGCGCCGGCCTCGCCGAACGCCGACAGGATGTGCGTGGCGACGATCCGCACCGCAGCCGGCATCGCGATCGGTGCCGGACCGAATGCAGCCGACGCGACGATCGACACGACCAGCAGCAGCGCCAGCACCGGCAGCACCACGCGCATAGCGGGCCGCGATGCACGCACGTGCACGCTCATCGCGCCGGCCCGGCGAACGCAGCCGGATACAGCGCGCGCGCGAGCGTCTCGACGGCCGCGACGTTCTCGGGGCCCGGCGTCGCCGCGTCGTACGGAATCACGATGAAGCGCCGGTCGCGGATCGCGGCCACACGCGCGAGCGACGGCTGGCTCAGCAGGAACTGCTGCTTCTGCGCAGCCGTCACGGCCGAATAGTCGACGATCACGATCACCTGCGGATCACGCGCGACCACGCTTTCCCAGCTCACCTGCGTCCAGCTGCGCGGCAGGTCGGCCATCACGTTGCGCGCCCCGGCCGCCGCCAGCAGCGCGGTCGGCATCGCGAGCCCGCCGGCCGTCATCGGCTTGTCGGTACCGCTGTCGTAGACGAACACGCGCAGCGGCTGCGGTTGCCCGATCGCGCGCGACACCGCCGCGAGACGCGCGCGCATCGCGGCAACGACCTGCGCGGCGCGCGCGTCGACACCGAAGATCCGGCCGAGATTGCTCAGGTCGCGAAACACGTCGTCGAACGATGCGGCCGCCTGCTTCATCACGTGCGAGCACGATTCGGTCAGCTCGTACGTACGGATGCCGAACGGCGCGAGCGTCGCGGGCGTCACCGGGCCGCCGACATGCATCCCGTAGTTCCAGCCCGCGAGATAGAAGTCGGCACGCGCGGCCGCCAGCACCTCGAGCGACGGATACTGGCTCGCCAGTTCGGGCACGCCGCGCAGCGCACCGCGCACGCGCGCGGTGCCCGTCTTCCAGCCACCGATGCCGGTATAGCCGACGAGGCGGTCCTTCAGGCCGAGCACGAGCATCATCTCGGTCAGGTTCACGTCGTTGCTCACCGCACGCGTCGGCGCGCGCTCGAACGTCACGTCGCGATCGCAACTGCGCACGGTGACGGGATAGGCGCCCGCATGCGCAGCCGCGCAGCCGAGCACGGTCGCGGCAACCAGCCGGCGGGATACTGAGGACAACGCTGAGGACAGGACGGGAAACGGCATGGCGGTCATTCCGGATGAAGCGGTGTGATGCGCGGCCGGCCCGTGACGGGATGGCGATCGACGAGCGCGGCGACGCCGAACACGTCGCGCAGCAGCGCTTCGGTCAGCACGTCGGCCGGCGTGCCCGATGCGACGACCCGGCCGTGCGCGAGCACGTGGAGCCGGTCGCAATACGCAGCCGCGAGATTGAGGTCGTGAATCGTTGCGAGCGTCGCGATGCCGAGGCGCCGCACACGCGCGAGCAGTTCGAGCTGATGGCGCAGGTCGAGATGGTTGGTCGGTTCGTCGAGCAGCAGCAGTTCAGGCTGCTGCACGAGCGCGCGGGCCAGCAGCGCGCGCTGCTTCTCGCCGCCCGACAGCGACGCGAAGCGTTGCGCGCGGCGCTCGACGAGGCCGACGTCGTGCAGTGCGGATTCGACGATCCGGCGATCCTCCGCCGTCTCCGCATCGAACGGCCGCTTGTGCGGCGTGCGCCCCATGCCGACCAGTTCGTCGACCGTCAGCCCGAAATCGTCCGGTGTCTCCTGCTGCAGCACCGCAATGCGCTGCGCGACCGCACGCGGCCGCATGCGCCACACGTCCTGCGCATCGAGCGCGACGCGGCCCGCATCGGGCCGCGCGTAACGGAACACGCAGCGCAGCAGGCTCGTCTTGCCGCTGCCGTTCGGGCCGACCAGCCCGACGAACTCGCCGTCGGCCACGCTCAGCGTCACCGAATCGAGCACGGCAAGCGCGCCGCCGGGAGACCAGCTCACGCGTTCGATGTCGAGCATGTGTGTGACGGGACGCACGTCGCGCCGCATCAGAAGCGCATCGTCGCGACGAGCTCCGCCGAGCGCGACGGGCCGAGCAGCCATTGCTCGCCGCCGTTCGACGTCGTCACCGCATACGTGCGGTTCGCGAGATTGCGCAGGGTCAGCGCGAGCTCGGTGCGCGACGTCGGCTGCCAGCGCAGCGACGCATCGAACACCGTATACGACGGCACCTGCACGCGGTTCGCGTCGTCGCCGTACGTCGCGCCGACGTAACGCACGCCCGCATTCGCGTGCCAGCGCTCGGCAAACGCCCAGCCGAGCCACAGGTTCGCCGTCTGCTGCGGCACGTTGGCCGGCGCATTGCCGGCGCGCGACACCGTCGCGCTGCCGACCCTCTGGTTGAACTCGTCATAGCGCGCGCGCAGCAGCGCGACGTTCGCATCGATCGTCCAGCCGTGCGGCAGCCGCGCGCCGCCGGTCAACTCGATGCCGCGCGACGATTGCCGGCCGACCTGCTGACGCAGCGCGGGATTGAACGGATCGGTGCTGAGCAGGTTGCGCTTCGTGATGTCGTACACGGCGAACGTCCAGTACGCACGGCCGTCGAGCAGCGTCTGCTTGACGCCGGCTTCCCACTGTTCGCCGGTTGCGAGCCGGTAGTTCGCCTGCGACGCGGACAGCGTCACGAGCGAGCCGAGGCCCTCCGCGCCCGTCGTGTACTGCGCATACGCGCTGAGCGTCGGTGCGACTTCGAACACGAAGCCCGTGCGCCAGCCGACGTTCGCGAAGCGCTTGTCGAAGCCCGCGCCGGTCGCCGCCTGCTCGCGGCTGAACGCGATATGGTCGTAGCGCAGGCCGCTCACCCACGCGAGCCGCGGCAGCACTTCGAGCCGGTTCTCGGCGAACACCGCGGCCTGCCGCGCCCGCGTGCTGAACTGCGGCACCGTCGGGTCGGGGCTCGCGAACACGCCGGGATCGAAGCCGTGCGCGGCCACCGTCGATTCGCCGCCGTACGGCGAATTGTTGGTACCGCTGAACGTGATCTCGCTGAATTCCGTGCCGACGACGAAGCGGTTCGCGCGGCCGAACAGCGTGCCGTCGAAGCGTGCGCTCAGCCGATCGCCGATCTGCCGCTGGTGGTGGCCGATGTCGAGATAGTCGCCGCGCGTGACGCGCCCCGTCGCGGCGTCGAGCGCATACGATTCGGCATTGCGCCAGTGGCGGTTCGACGTCAGGTAGTAGAGCTGGTTGTCGATCGTCACGCCGGCCGTCGGCCGATAGCTGGCCGACAGGCGCGTCCACTGGTCGTAGTAGGCAATCGTCGCATCGCCGACGTTGTAGTTGAGCTTGCGCAGCGACGGATCGAGCACGCCGTTCGGCGCGGGTACGCCATAGTAGGTCGCCGGCATCTGGCGGCCGTAGTCGAAGTCGAGCGTCAGTGTGAGCTTCGGGCTCGCGTCGAACTTCAACGCGCCGCCGACGGCGGTCGTATGCGTATCGGCCCGCTCGGCGAGACCGTTCGCGCGCGCGTCGCTCGCGTAGAAGCGATACGACAGCTGCGGGCCGAGCGCGCCCGTCGTATCGAACGCCGCGCGCTTCGCGCCGTCGGGGCCGACACCGACCTGCAACGTCGTCTCGCGCGTGCGCTGCGGCCGCTTCGGCACCACGTTCACCACACCGCCGATCGCCCCTTCGCCGTACAGCACCGACGCCGGGCCGCGCAGCACCTCGATGCGCTCGACCGACCACGTATCGAACGGGAACGTGATCGTGCCGGCGGCCGGCATCAGCCGCACGCCGTCGAGCACCGTCATCACCGATTCCTGCCCGCTGAAGCCGCGTACGCTCAATGCGGTACCGCCGGTGCCGGGCGCCATCGCGCTCGCAAAGCCGGCCGTGCGCGTCACCGCGTCGAGCACCGAGCGATCGCCCCTCGCGTCGATCGTGTCGGCCGTGACCGTCTCGACGCTCGCGGGCGTGTCGAGACTTGCGAGCCCGAGCCGCGAGCCCGTTTCCAGCGGTTGCGTCAGCGGGTCGGCGGGTGCGGATTGCGCGCTGACGTTGATCGCCGGCAGCGCGTGCCGCTCGTCCGGTGCGGGTGCGGCCGCTTCGGCGGCCAACGCGCCGGAGGTCGCCATCGCGCAACCCAGCAGGGTCGTGCAGCCGCGTGTCGCGCGAACGCGCCAGGCGCCGGCGTTCCGGCGCGACGCGGCGTGGTGCCGCTCCCCGCGCGCCGGGGTGTGTCTGGATTTCGTCACGTCGTATCGATCTTCGGAGGGTGGCGTCTCACGCGGCCGTGCCGGAGAGCCCGGCCCGACGGTGGCGCAAACCCCGGATGATACAATATATCATCTTAATTCGTCAGGATTTTGTCAGGTTGTCCCGGCCCGGGTGTGTGCGGCCGGGGTCGTACGCCGCGCCTACAGCGGAAAACTGAACCGCACCCACAGCTTGTCGCCCTGCGGCCGGTTGCGCACCGCGAACTCGTGCGGGTATTTCACGACCACGCCCGACGTCTGAGCGACGCCGTGGCGCCGGCCCGCGTTCAGCGGCCGACTGCCTTCCATTTGCGCGCGAGCCCGAGGCGCTCGAAACGCTCGATCAGGAACTCGGTGAACACGCGGATCTTCGCCGGCTGGTGACGGCGGCTCTGGTACGCGATGTTGACGGTGAGCGCCGGCAACTGCCAGTCGGTGAGCACCGGCACCAGCTTCCCCGCGACGATATCGCCGTGAATGATGTAGAGCGGCTGGATCAGGATGCCGAGCCCGGCAAGCGCCGCGGCGCGGATCACCTGCCCTTCGTTCGCATCGAGCACGCTCTTGATCGTGACCGACTGCTTCTTCGCGCCGTGGCGGAAGTGCAATACGTACGGATCGTTCGCGAGGTTGTAGACCAGCAGCCGATGGTCGCACAGCGCATCGGGCGTCGCCGGTGCGCCGTGCTTCGCCAGATATCCGGGCGACGCGGCCAGCACGCGCCGCGTCTCGGCGAGCTTGCGCACGGTGATGCCCGAATCCGCTTCATGCTCGCGCGTGCGGATCGCCACGTCGATGCCGGCCTCGATGAAATCCGGGTAGCGGTTCGCCGCGACGATCTGCACGTTCAGGTTCGGGTAGCGCCGGTGAAACTCCGGCAATGCCGGTGCGATATAGATCGACGCGAACGATACCGAAGCGGTCACGCGCAGCGTGCCGGCCGGATTGACGCTCGCTTCGTTGACCGCCGCATCGGCCTCCGACAGTTCCATCAGGATCGCGACGCAGCGCCGGTGGTACTCGTGCCCCGCGTCGGTCAGCCACAGGCGGCGCGTGGTGCGCTCGACGAGCCGCGCCCCCAGCCGCTCCTCCAGCGCGTTCAGGCAGCGGCTCGCCGCCGCGCTCGACATCCCGAGCCGCTCGGCGGCCTTCGACAGGCTGCCCAGCTCGGCGACCTGCACGAAAAATTCGATCTGCGTCCACTTGTCCATGCGTTCGATTCTTCCACCTGGCGGAGAACAAAACTCCTCCAGACCATCTTTTTTGCGGCCGAGGGAGGAATTAATGTTACGTCAACGCGCCATCCAACGAGATCAGGAGACACCCCCAATGCGCAATCTCAACGAAGACACCATTACGCAGGCCGTGATCGCATCGCTGGGCGGCTGTCGCGACGAGCGGTTGCGCACGGTCATGACCAGTCTCGTCCAGCACCTGCATTCGTTTGCGCGGGAAACGAGGCTCACCGAGGCCGAATGGCACGCCGCGGTCGGCTTCCTGACCGCCGTCGGCCACATCACCGACGACAAGCGCCAGGAGTTCATCCTGCTGTCCGACGTGCTCGGGCTGTCGACCCTCGTCACCGCGCAGAACCATGCGAAGCCGGCCGGCTGCACGGAGGCGACCGTCGTCGGTCCGTTCTACGTCGAAGGCAGCCGCGACTTCGGGATGTTCGACGACATCGCGAACGGCGCATGCGGCGAGCCCTGTTTCGTATCGGGCCATGTGCGCGACATCGACGGCATGCCGATCGCGCACGCCTCGCTGGAAGTCTGGCAAGCCGACGAGGACGGGCACTACGACGTGCAGCTTCCGGCCGGCGACGGATCGGTCACGCATCGCGCGCGCGGCCGGCTGCGCAGCGGCGCCGATGGCCGTTACGCATTCCGCTCGATCCTCGCCGAGCCGTATCCGATTCCGCACGACGGCCCCGTCGGCGCGATGCTCGACGCGCTCGGCCGCCATCCGTGGCGCCCCGCGCACCTGCACTTCATGATCGAGGCACGCGGCCACGAAACGCTGATCACGCACGTGTTCCGCGACGGCGATCGCTATCTCGACTCCGATGCAGTATTCGGCGTACGGTCGACGCTCGTCGCCGACTGGGCCCGGCATGCGCCCGGCATCGCGCCGGATGGATCGCGCATGGAGACGCCGTTCTACACGCTCGACTACGACTTCGTGCTCAATCCAGCGGAGCGCGCCGCATGATCCGGCACGTCGTGATGTGGAACGTCGCAGGCACGACCGAAAGCGAGCGAGCCGTGTCGCGCGCCACCGTCAAGACCGCCTTCGAAAGCCTGCGCGGCCGGATTCCGGGCATGACGCGGCTCGAGGTCGGCGCGGATTTCAGTGCGGCCGATTACGCGTGCGACCTGATTCTCGTCGCCGAATTCGAGTCGCGCGAAGCACTCGACGGCTACGCGACGCATCCCGAACACGCACGCGTACGCGACGCACTGGCCGGCCTGCGCATCGCGCGCCACCAGGTCGACTACGCAACGGAGTGACGACGACATGAATTTCATCTATCAGGCACGCCCCGCTCGCGTGATCTTCGGTGCGGTCAGCCTCGATCATCTCGAACGCGAAGTACTGGAACGCGGTACGCAGCGCGCGCTCGCGCTCTGTACGCCGGAACAGCGCGACCTCGCGCAACGCATCGCCGAGCGGCTCGGCGCGCGTGCGGCCGGGCTGTACGATCGCGCGACGATGCACGTGCCGATCGAGATCGCCCGCGATGCGCAGGCGTTCGCCCAGTCGTGCGACGCGGATTGCGCGATCGCGATCGGCGGCGGCTCGACGATCGGCCTTGGCAAGGCGATCGCGCTCGAAAGCAGCCTGCCGATCCTCGCGATACCGACGACGTACGCCGGCAGCGAAATGACGCCGATCGACGGCCTGACCGAAGGCGGCCGCAAGCGCACGGGCTCCGATGCACGCGTCCTGCCGAAAACGGTGATCTACGATCCCGCACTCACCGTCACGCTGCCCGTCGAGCTGTCCGTGACGAGCGGCCTCAATGCGATCGCGCACGCAGCGGAAGGCCTCTACACGAACAACGCGAATCCGGTGATGAGCCTCGTTGCCGAAGAAGGCATTCGCGCGCACGCGCCGGACGCGATGCAGCGGATCGCCCGCACGATCGGCACGAACGACGCGGCGCGTGGCCTCTACGCACTGGCGCTCGACAACGGTGCGCCGGTCTCGTTGAAGGCGATCGGCATGCAGGAAACCAACCTCGATCGCGCAGCCGAGGGGCCGTGGCCCGACTCAGCCGCCGACCTTGAACGCAGGCAACTGCTGCCCGAGCCGCGCGCCCATTTCCGCGCCGAGCGCCTGCAGCGCATTGAACGGCCGGATCATGACCTCGAATTCGACGATTCGCCCGTCGTCGTCGAAGCGGATCATGTCGATCCCCTTCAGCGCCTTGCCGCCGATGCTCGCGCTGAACTCCAGCACCACGCTCTGGCCGTCATCGGTGACGAACTGGCGGTGATAGGTGAAATTCTCGAGGATCGTGATCACCGTGCGCAGCGCCATCAACAGCGCGGGCGCCGGCCCGTACGGCTTGAACGCCATCGGCGAACGGAACACGGCGTCCGGATGGACGATCGATTCCAGTGCGCCAAAATCCTTGCGTTCGATCATCGCGTGCCACGTGTCGAGCGATTGTGCGACAGCGGGTTGAAGATGCAGCGGTGCGTTCGTCATCGAAGACTCCTGTATCGTCGGGCGGAAAGGAAACGAGTCGGTCTCAAATCTCAAAGGGTGGCGGCAAGCGTCGTGCCCTGGTGAATCGCGCGCTTCGCGTCGAGCTCGGCGGCCTCGTACGCGCCACCGATCACGTGAACCTTGCGCCCGGCGGCCTCCAGTTGCTCCGCCAGTTCGCGCAACGGCTCCTGTCCCGCGCAGATCACGACGTTGTCCACCGGCAATGTCTGCTCGACGCCATCGATCGTCACGTGGAAGCCGTCGTCATCGATGCGCCGGTAGGTCACCGCCGACGACATCCCGACGCCGCGCGCCTTCAGTGCCGTGCGGTGGATCCATCCGGTGGTCTTGCCGAGCCCGTCGCCGACTTTCGACGCCTTGCGCTGCAGCAGATGAATCTGCCGCGCCGCCGGCTCGGGCCGCGCATGGCGCACGCCGCCTGCGTTCGCATACGACGGGTCGACACCCCACTCGGCGAAGAACCGGTTCGCGTCGACCTGTTCTCCGTCTTCGCGATGAGCGAGATATTCCGCGACGTCGAAGCCGATGCCGCCGGCACCGACGATCGCGACGCTGCGGCCCACGGCCTGGCCGTCGCGCAGCACGTCGAGGTAACCGAGCGTCTTCGCATGCGCGACGCCGTCGATCGGCGGCGTACGCGGCACGATGCCCGTCGCGATCACCACTTCGTCGAATTCGCCCTGCAACAGCATCTCGGCGGTCGCACGCGTATTGACGTGGAGCGTCACGCCGCGCAGTTCGATCTGCCGGCGGAAATAGCGCAGCGTCTCGTTGAATTCTTCCTTGCCGGGCACCTTCTTCGCGATGTTGAACTGGCCGCCGATCTCGGCGCCGGCTTCGTACAGCGTCACCGCATGGCCGCGCTCGGCTGCGGTGACCGCGAAGCCGAGGCCCGCCGGCCCGGCGCCGACCACCGCGATCCGCTTGCGCTGCTGCGCGGGGCGAATCACGAGCTCGGTTTCATGGCACGCGCGCGGATTGACGAGACACGACGTGATCCTGCCGCTGAACGTATGGTCGAGGCACGCCTGGTTGCAGCCGATGCACGTGTTGATTTCGTCCGCACGGCCTTCGCGCGCCTTGCGGACGAACTCGGCGTCGGCGAGAAACGGCCGCGCCATCGACACCATGTCGCAATAGCCGTCGGCGAGCAGTTGCTCCGCGACTTCCGGCGTATTGATCCGGTTGGTCGCGACGAGCGGGATGCCGACCTTGCCCATCAATTGCCGCGTGACCCAGGCGTACGCAGCACGCGGCACCTTCGTCGCGATGGTCGGGATGCGCGCCTCATGCCAGCCGATGCCCGTATTGATGATCGTCGCACCGGCCGCTTCGATCGCCTGCGCGAGACGGATCACCTCGTCGAGCGTCGAGCCGCCTTCGACGAGATCGAGCATCGACAGCCGGTAGATCACGATGAAGTTCGCCCCGACGCGCTCGCGCACGCGCCGCACGATCTCGACCGGGAAACGGATGCGGTTCTCGTAAGCGCCGCCCCATGCGTCGTCGCGATGGTTGGTGCGCGCGGCGATGAATGCGTTGATCAGGTAGCCTTCGGACCCCATGATCTCGACACCGTCGTAGCCCGCATGCTGCGCGAGCGCCGCGCATCGCACGAAATCGGCGATCGTCTCGTCGACTTCATCGCTACTCAGCGCATGCGGCGTGAACGGGTTGATCGGCGCCTTCAGTGCGCTCGGGGCGGCAAGCGCCGGATGATACGCGTAGCGCCCGAAATGCAGGATCTGTAGCGCGATCTTGCCGCCCTCTGCATGCACCGCGCGCGTCACGACGCGATGACGCTCGGCTTCCGCTTCGGTCGTCAGCATCGCGCCGCCGGGCGCCGGACGGCCCCGCTCGTTCGGCGCAAATCCACCCGTGACGATCAGGCCGGCCTCGCCGCGTGCGCGCTCCGCGTAGAACGCCGCCATCCGCTCGAAGCCGTTCGGCGCTTCCTCGAGGCCCACGTGCATCGACCCCATCAGTACACGGTTCCTGAGCGACGTGAAGCCGAGCTCGAGCGGGGTCGTCAGATGCGGATAGCGCGGTGTCATCGGGGGTCTCCATTTTTATGCAACAAGTTGCACAGATGGTAGTCCCTCACCCTTTTTTATGCAACCCGTTGCATAAACGAAGCCACCGTCTTGTACCATGGCCCCGATATGGCAAGATGCGGTTCATTCGCGGCCTCCTCCGATCCGACATGTCCCTGCCCCACGCACTTCTCACCGCCCTCGCCGAACGCCCCGGTTCAGGCTCCGAACTCGCCGACCGTTTCGATCGCTCGATCGGCTATTTCTGGCAGGCGACGCACCAGCAGATCTATCGCGAGCTGGGGCGTCTCGAGGAAATGGGCTGGATCGAATCGCTGCCCGCCGAATCGGGGCGCGGCCGCAAGCGCGCGTACCGGATCCTGCCGGCCGGCAAGAAGGAGTTGCGGCGCTGGATCGCCGAACAGGAAGATCCGACGCCGCTGCGCGAAGCGTTGATGGTGCGCCTGCGCGCCGAGGCGGTGCTCGGCCCGGCCGGCCTTGAGGACGAAATCAGGCGGCGCATCGCGCTGCACCAGGAGAAGCTCGACCTGTACCTGCAGATCGAGGCGCGCGATTTTTCGGAAGATGCGGATTCGCGCACGAAGCGCCTGCAGCACCTGGTACTGCAGGCCGGCATCGCGAACGAGCGGTTCTGGGTCGAATTTTCGCAGCACGCACTCGACGTGCTGCGCTTGCCGAAAGACTGAACGACAGACGGAGGAGATGACGATGACGCAGAAAACCGTGCTCTGCTACGGCGATTCGAATACCCATGGCACGCGCCCGATGACGCATGCCGGCGTACTGGAGCGGTTCGCACGCGACGAACGCTGGACCGGCGTGCTGGCGCACACCCTCGGCGCGGGCTGGCGCGTCATCGAAGAAGGGTTGCCCGCGCGGACGACCGTGCATGACGATCCGATCGAAGGCCGGCACAAGAACGGCTTGTCGTATCTGCGCCCGTGCATCGAAAGCCACTTGCCCGTCGATGTCGTCGTGCTGATGCTCGGGACGAACGATCTGAAGACACGCTTCTCGGTCACGCCCGCAGACATCGCAAATTCCGTCGGCGTGCTGCTTGCCGAGATCGCTGCGTGCCGTGCCGGCCCGTCCGGTGCGTCACCGAAGCTCGTGCTGATGGCGCCCGCCCCGATCGTCGAGGTCGGCTTCCTCGGCGAGATCTTCGCGGGCGGCGCAGCGAAGTCGCGGCAGCTCGCGAAGCGGTACGAACAGGTGGCAAGCGATGCCGGTGCGCACTTTCTCGATGCCGGCACGATCATCGAGGTCAGCCCGGTGGACGGCGTTCACTTCGCGGCCGATCAGCATCGCGCGCTCGGGCAGCGGGTCGCGGCCCTTCTGCAGCAGATCGCGTAACGCGCACGAGCCCCTGACCGCAGCCGCGTGGCGCCCACCGGCGAGCGCGGCGCGCGCGGAAGGCCGGTCAGGCGTCCGGCAGGATCACCACCTTGCCCTTCACCTGCCGGTTCGCCATCCGCGCGATCGCGTCGGCCGCACCGGCCAGCGGCACGCGCTCGGTGATCGCAGGCCGCACCTTGCCGGCCGCGAACCATTCGGCAAGCAGGCGCATGTTCGCGACATGCTGCTTCGGATCGCGGCGCACCGCATCGCCCCAGAACACGCCGAGAATGTCGCGCTCCTTGAGCAGCGCCAGGTTCAGCGCGATCTTCGGGATGTCGCCGGCCGCGAAACCGACCACGAGGAACCGGCCGTGCCACGCGGTCGCGCGCAGCGCCGCTTCGCTGTAGGCGCCGCCCACCGGATCGTAGACGACGTCCGCACCGCGCCCGCCAGTCAATTCGTCTACCCGGCGGCGCAGGTCTTCGGTCGCATAGTCGATCGTCTCGTCGGCCCCCGCGTCACGACACAGCGCCAGTTTGTCCGCACTCGACGCCGCCGCGATCACGCGCGCGCCGAGCGCCTTCGCGATCTCGATCGCGGCGAGGCCGACGCCACCCGCCGCGCCCAGCACGAGCAACGTCTCGCCCGGTTGCAGCCGCGCACGCTGCTGCAATGCGTGCAGCGACGTGCCGTATGCGAGCACGAGCGCCGCGCCCTGCTCGAACGTCATGCCCGGCGGCAGCGCGGCAATCTGGTGCACGTCGGCCACGCACTGTTGCGCGAACCCGCCGTGCCCGGTGAACGCGACCACCGAATCGCCCGGCCGCCACGCGGTCACGCCTTCGCCCACCGCGTCGATCACGCCGGCGAATTCGGCGCCCGGCGAAAACGGCAGCGCCGGCTTCGCCTGATACAACCCCTGCACGATCAGCGCGTCGGGAAAGTTGAGCGATGCGGCCTTCACCTGAATCCGGACCTGGCCCGCGGCCGGTTCGGGAATCGCCACGTCCTCGATGCGCAAGCGGTCGATCGGGCCGAATGCGGTACACAACAGGGCTTTCATGTTCGTCTCTCTCCTTGTGCGGCGTAGGCAGGCATCGGGTCAGCCTGCGGGGCACGTCCTCACGGCCGGTTCACGACGCGTACGCGGCAGCCGGCGGAATCGGCATCCGCGACATCGTCAGCCTTCCGGAATGTCGGTGAAGCAATCTTCAGAACCACGCGTCGCGCATGTCGAGCGTCGTCGTATCGACGCTGGACAGCAGATCGAGCTGCGCATCCACTTTCGGCAGTTCCCAGCGGAAGAAATAGCGGGCCGCCGCTCGCTTGCCGTCGTGGAAATCGCCGGCTTGCCCGTGCGCGGCGAGCGTCACGTCGAGCCACAGCCACGCGACGACGAGATGGCCGAACGCTTCCAGATAGACGCTCGCGTTCGCGAGCCGCACCTGCGGATCGCCGATCGCACCCAGCTGTCGCGTGACGTCGACCAGCCGCGCCCAGCGCTGCGCCAGCGCATCGGCCTGCTCATGCAGGCCGGCATCGAGCATGCGCGCACGTTCGACAGTCGCGCCGATTCGTGCATCGAGTGCGTGCAGCAATGCGCCATCGTCCTGTACGACCTTGCGGCCCAGCAGGTCGAGCGCCTGGATCCCGTGCGTGCCTTCGTGAATCGGATTGAGACGATTGTCGCGATAGAGCCGCTCGACCGCGTAATCGCGCGTATAGCCATAACCGCCGTGCACCTGGATCGCGAGGTCGTTCGCGGCGAGACACCACTGCGACGGCCAGCTTTTCGCGATCGGCGTCAGGATGTCGAGCAGGCGCGCGGCATGGGCGCGTACGTCCGCGTCGTCGTGCGCGCGTGCTTCGTCGACCCGCTTCGCGCAGTACAGGATCAGCGCGAGACCGCCTTCGACATAGGCCTTCTGCGCGAGCAGCATGCGCCGCACGTCCGGATGCGCGACGATCGGCGCCTGCGGCGCGGCGGCATCCTTGCCGGCCGGCCCGAGCGGGCGCCCCTGCGGCCGGTTCCGCGCGTAGTCGAGCGCGTGCAGATAACCCGTGTAGCCGAGCGCCACCGCGCCCGCGCCGACACCGATGCGCGCTTCGTTCATCATGTGGAACATATACGCCAGGCCGTGGTTCGGCTGGCCGACCAGATAGCCGATTGCGCCTGCCCGCCCTTCCGGGCGGTAGCGCGTGCCTTCGCCGAAGTTCAGCAGGCAGTTGGTGGTGCCGCGATAGCCCATCTTGTGGTTCAGCCCGGCGAGCACCACGTCGTTGTGCTCGCCCTGCGCCGCGCCGCCGGTGCCCGGCAGGTACTTGGGCACGATGAACAGCGAGATGCCGCGCGTGCCGGGCAACAGCCGGCCGTGCTCGTCGGGAATCTTCGCGAGCACGAGGTGGACGATGTTCTCCGTCAGCTCGTGTTCGCCGCCCGAGATCCACATCTTGTTGCCGGTCAGCCGGTAGCGCGGGCCGAGCGGCGAGTCGCCTTCGAAATCCGCACGCGTCGCGATGTCGGACAGCGACGAACCGGCTTGCGGCTCGGACAGGCACATGGTGCCGAGGTAGCGCCCTTCCAGTTCCGGGCGGGCGAACGCGTCGATCTGCGCGGGGCTGCCGTGTGCGACGAGCAGGTTCGCGTTGGCGACGGTCAGGAACGGATAGGCGGCCGTCGCGATGTTCGCGGCCTGGAAGTACAGGAACGAAGCGGCTTCGACCAGCTTCGGCAAACGCATGCCGCCGAGCGCTTCATCCTGGCCCGCGGCGATCAGCCCGGCGTCCGCAAAGGCGCGCACGGCCGGCTCGACGTCCGGGATCAGCGTCACGCGCTCGCCGTCGAACTGCGGCTCCTCGCGGTCGCCGCGCGCCGCATGCGGCGCGAACAGGTCTTCGGCAATCCGCTCGCTGGTATCGAGCACCGCATCGAACGTCTCGCGACTGTGCTCCGCGTAACGCGGCAGCGCGACGAGCGCTTCCGCGTCGAGCCAGTCATACAGCAGGAACGCGAGATCGCGTCGCGACATCAACAAGCTCATCGTGCTGCCTCCCGGGGTGCCGGCCTCGTCAGCCGAATGAAGGGTCCGTGATTGCGAATGACGGCAGGAATTTAGCACGGTCGTTCGCAAACGACAACGACGGATACCCTAGTCCGCGTAACCGGGATTGCGCCGATCGAGCCGGCGCAGCAAGCCGGGCCAGACGAGCGCGCCGGCCCCCATCCCGCGCGTCACCGCGGCGATCTGCTGCTTGATGCCGTCGAGAATCGGTTGCGCGATCGGCAACAGCGCGGTGCCGCCGGCCTGCGCGCGGACCTGGATCATGCAGGCCGCTTCGAAGAAGTACATCGCGACGAACGCGTCTGCCGGCGTCGCGCCGACGGTCAGCAGGCCGTGGTTGCGCAGCATCAGGTTCGTGTTGGCGCCGAGGTCGCGCACGAGGCGCGCCTTCTCGCCCTCGTTGAGCGCAATGCCCTCGTAGTCGTGGTAACCGAGCGACGCGAGCACGCCGAGCGACTGCTGCGACAGCGGCAGCAGCCCCGCTTCCTGCGCCGACACCGCGACGCCGTTGATCGAATGCGTATGCATCACGCACAGCGCGTCGTCGCGGGCCGCATGCACCGCGCTGTGGATGGTGAAGCCGGCCGGGTTGATTTCGCACGGTGATTCGGACACCTTGCGTCCGTCGAGATCTACCTTCACCAGCGACGATGCCGTGATCTCGTCGAACATCATCCCGTATGGGTTGATCAGGAAATGGTGCTCCGGGCCGGGCACGCGCGCGGAAATATGGGTGAACACGAGATCGTCCCAGCCGAACAGCGCAGTGAGACGATAGGCCGCCGCGAGGTGGACTCGCGCATCCCATTCGGCGGGGGAAACCGACTGCTTCACACTGACTTCGGACGAGGCCACGTCACGCTCCTTGCTCAGGGGTCGATGTGCACCGGGCCGCATGATGCGGCCCGGCGTGGGGAATATTGTGCGTCAACCCGCGTGCGGCTTCGCCAGTTGATCGGCAACCGGCAGGCTGCGGATGCGCGTGCCGGTCGCCGCGAAGATCGCATTGGTCAGCGCCGGCGCGACAGGCGGCAGGCCCGGCTCGCCCACGCCGCCGAGCGGCGTCGCAAAATCGTCCGGCGCGACGAGATGTACGCGGATTTCGCGCGGTGCTTCGTTCATTCTGAGCACCTGGAAGCCGTTGAAGTTGCTCTGCTCCGGATGACCGTCCTTGAACGTGATCTCGCCGTGCAGCGCGATGCCGAGCCCCATCACGACCGCGCCCTCGAGCTGCGAACGTACGCGCTCCGGATTGACCTGCGGCCCGCAGTCGATCGCGATGTCGACCCGCGGCACTGAAATCCTGCCGTCGGCATCGACCTGCACCTCGCACACCGCCGCCGTATACGACACGAAGCTGCGATGCGCGGCGATTCCAAGCCCGTGCCCCTTCGGCAGCTTGCGCCCCCAGCCGGCTTCGCGCGCGACCGTCTCGACCACGCGCCGCAGCCGCCCGGTATCGACCGGATACAGCGCGGGGTCCTCGCCGTAGTTCACGTTCTTCACCGTGATGTGCGGCTCGAAACGCCGCGCGGGCCCGATCAGGTCGAGCAGAAAATCCTTCGGGTCGCGGCCGGCCGCGTGTGCCAGTTCCGACACGAAGCTCTGGATGCCGAATGCATGCGGGATGTTGTAGACCGAGCGGAACCAGCCGATCCGCGTGTGCGCTTCCGCGGCCGGATTCTCGATCCGCACGTTCGGAATCGCGAACGGCAGGTCGGCGATCCCCTGCGCGAGCTCGCCCGGCTGCTCGTGCACGACGCCGGCCCTGAACGTCGACTGGATCGACGGCGCGACCGTGCGATGCTGCCACGCCACCACTTTCCCCGACGCATCGATCCCGCCGTCGAACGCTTCGAGCGACACCGCATGGAAATAGTCGTGCGCGATGTCGTCCTCGCGCGTGAACGTCAGCTTGACGGGCGCGCCGAGCGCCTTCGACAGCAGCGCCGCCTCCACCACGTAGTCGGGCTTCGACTTGCGGCCGAACCCGCCGCCGAGCAGTGTTACGTTGACCGTCACGCGTTCCGTCGGCAATCCGAGCGCTTTCGCGACCTCGTCGCGCGTGGTCTGCGGCGCCTGCGTGCAGGTCCACACTTCGCAGCGGCCGTCGGCCACGCGCGCGACGGCCGCAGGCGGCTCCATCGTCGCGTGCGCGAGATGCGGGATGTAGTACGTCGCCCGCACGCGTTTCGCGGCGCCGGCCAGCGCCGCCGCTGCGTCCCCGTCGTTGCGGATCACGTCGCCCGGTTGCGCGGCGGCCGCTTCGAGCGTCTTGCGATACGCGGCCGAGTCGTAGTCTGCGTTGGGTCCGCGCTTCCAGTCGATCTTCAGTTGCGCGCGTGCCTGGATCGCTGTCCACGTATCGCGCGCGACGACGGCTACGCCGCCAAGCGGCTGGAAACCGGACGGCAGCGGCGTCGGCGCGAGCTGCACGACCTTGACGACGCCCGGCAGCTTCTCCGCGGTCGATGCGTCGAACGACGCCACCGTGTCGCCGTAAGCCGGCGGTCGCGCGACGACCGCATACAGCATCCCATCGAGCCGCGTGTCGATCCCGTAGTGCGCACGGCCGCCGACGATGTCGCGTCCGTCGATCAGCGCCGTTTTGCCCTTGCCGATATAGCGAAACTCGGCCGGCGCTTTCAGCACCACCGTTGCCGGATCCGGCGCCGGCAGCGCGGCCGCTTTCGCCGCCAGTTCGCCGAAGCCGAGCTTGCGTCCGCTCTTCGTGTCGACGACCTCGTGCACCGTCGCCTTGACCTGACGCGCATCGACACCCCACGCCGCGGCGGCAGCCTGTTCGAGCATCGTGCGCGCGGCCGCGCCCGCGCGGCGCAACGCGGCAAAGCTCTGGCGCAGGCTGCGCGACCCGTCGGTATTCTGGTTGCCGTAGCGCGGCTCGTCGCCGACGGCCTGCGCGACCTTCACGCGTGCCCAGTCCGCGCCCAGCTCGTCCGCCACCACGAGCGCGACGCTCGTGCGCACGCCCTGCCCCATTTCGGAGCGGATGCAGGTCACGGTGACCGTACCATCGGGCGCGATCGCGACGAACAGGTGTGGATCGTCGCGCAACCCGTGCGGCATCCCCGCGCCGCCATACTGCGGATTCGCGCTGACGGGGGGCTGCACCGGTGCAGCCGCATGGACGAGCGACGGCACGCCGAACGCGAGCAACAGCCCGCCGGACGCGAAGCCGAGCAGCAGCGCGCGGCGGCTTTCGTTCTGGACGGAGAGTTCGGGCGCGCTCATGCGGCACCTCCGCGGCGCACGGCCAGGCGGATCGCCGCGCGAATGCGCGTATAGGTGCCGCAGCGGCAGATGTTGCCGGACATCGCATCGTCGATGTCGGCGTCGCTCGGATGGGGATTCGTCGTCAGCAGCGACGCGGCCTGCATGATCTGCCCGGACTGGCAGTAGCCGCACTGCGCGACGTTCAGTTCCTGCCAGGCCTGCTGCAGCGGATGAGTCAGGTCCGTCGACAGTCCCTCGATCGTCGTCACGCGCTTGCCGGAAGCGGCAGCGACCGGTGTGATGCACGACCGGATCGCAACGCCGTCGAGGTGCACGGTGCAGGCGCCGCACAGTGCCATGCCGCAACCGAACTTGGTGCCGGTGTGGCCGAGCACATCGCGCAGATACCAGAGCAACGGCATGTCGGGATTGCCGTCGAAGTGCCGCTCGCTACCGTTGACGGTCAGCGTGATCATCGTTCACCTCCTGTTCGAGGCGCCCGCATCGCACTACGGGTGCCGGGTGGGGATTCGAACGGCAGCGGGTGCGTTCTACTGCGCCGGCCCGGTGCCGTCTTATGGACTGCTCCGCCGGCAGAACCGGCGGTCGATGCGTTGTTATCGGCGCGGCTGGCCGGGGGCGGCTATCGGGCATGCAATCCGGATTGATAGCGGACACGCACCAGCCCGGATTCTGCCCCATGCAAACCGTCATTCAGGCAACGCTGCCATGTCGGGACTGCCAGAAACGGCACCCCGGATCGCGGCGCCTGCGCGCCATGTTCGGCCCCGGCGGCGTCGACATCGCTCCGGGGAGCCAGAATCATCTGCAGAATGGCCCGGGCTCCAACTCTAACTGATGTGCGGCAGTTTTGCGCCGTCGGCACGTATCGTGACTGACGTGGCGAACCGGGGAAATGTCGAGAAGGATTCGATGACGCATGACGTGCGTCATGCGGACGGGACCGGCTGACGAGCCGGTTCCGGCGAGCGGTGCGATGGGGACGCGAGGCAGCCGCCCCATCCACGAAGGACGTTGCGCGTGCCCAAGTGATTCGAGCGCCACGCCCGGAGGGGGCGTCCCGCGAATCAAGGTGCCGGTGGTTCGCGGCGATGCTTCGTTACATCCGGACCACGTCCGCCACAGCCTTCTTGTGGTCCTTGAAGCGATAGATCGTGATCGCGGCATTCTTCAGGTCGCCGCGAGAATCGAACGCAATCCTCCCGGTCACCTTGTCAAACTGCGTGGCTGCCATCGCCGCGAGCACTTTCGCGCGATCGGTCGACCCGGCACGCTTGATCGCATCCGCACGCAAGTGATCGCCGGACATCCCGCTCGCACGGCATGCGGCTACCCCACCACGCTCACGGCGACCGCAACGCCTGCAACCCCAACGTGAGCGCGTTGAACGGCATCTCCGACGCCCCCATCGAAAAGCTCGTCGCCTTCGTGGGTACCCCCGGATTGCGCATCAGCGCGTGAACGATCCGCTCGCTCGCATGACCGTCGCCATACGGATTGCTGGCGCGCGCCATTTCCCCGTAAGCGCTCTCGCTGTCGAACAGCCGTGACGCCTCCCACACGATCCGCTCGTGATCGGTGCCGACGAGCCGCGCGGTGCCCGCCTGGATCGCCTCGGGCCGCTCCGTCGTGTCGCGCGTGACCAGCACCGGCTTGCCCAGTGCCGGCCCCTCTTCCTGAATGCCGCCCGAATCGGTGATGATGAAATGCGCGCGCGACATCAGGAATACGAACGACAGATACTCTTGCGGCTCGATCAGGTAGATGTTCGACAGGTGGCCGAGCCGTGCGCGCGCCGGCTCCCGCACGTTCGGATTCATGTGCAGCGGATAGACGAACTGCGCGTCGGGATAGCGGTTCGCGAGCGTGCACAGCGCATCGCAGAAATTCTGGAACGGCTCGCCGAAACTTTCACGACGATGCCCGGTGATCAGCACGACGCGCCGCGACGGTTCGAGAAACGGAAACTGTCTCGCGACCTTCTCCGACAACTCCGTGGTGTGATCCAGCATGCGCTTGACGTCGTGCAGCGCATCGATCACGGTGTTGCCGGTCAGCACGACCGCCCCGCCCGGCACGCCCTCGCTGAGCAGATTGTCGCGTGCCTGCCCGGTCGGCGCGAAATGCCATGACGACACCGCATCGGTCACGCGGCGGTTCAATTCCTCCGGCCAAGGCGACCAGATGTCGCCGCTGCGCAAGCCAGCCTCCACGTGGCCGACCGGCAGATAGCGGTAGAACGCCGCGAGACTGACCGCCAGCGTAGTCGTCGTGTCGCCGTGTACCAGCACGACATCCGGACGCAATTCGTCGAAGACGATGCCGATTGCCTGCAGAATGCCGGTCGTGACGTCGGTCAGTGTCTGACTTTGCCGCATCACGTTGAGATCGTAGTCGGGCGTGATGTCGAACAGCGTCAGCACCTGATCGAGCATTTCGCGGTGCTGCGCGGTCACGCATACCCTGGCGTCGACACCCGCTTGTGCCTTCAATGCACGCACCAGCGGTGCCATCTTGATGGCCTCCGGCCGAGTCCCGAACACAAGCAAAATCTTTTTCATCGTTATCCTCGTTGAGCCGTTTCGCGCTGAATGACCCTGCTCGTGGCGCGAAGCATGTAATCAGGTGGCGCCTCCCGTACTCGCACGCGGTCGCCACGTTGTGGTGCCTCGGAGCGAGCGCGCCGCCCTGTCTGCGCGGTCTACGCCACGCGAATCGTCGTACTACCGGCGTCTCGTTGCACTTGATCCGTCACGTCATGAGTCGTTCCTCGCGCGGCCAGGCGTCACGTCTGTTCGTCAAATCACGCCCCTTCCACTACAGCAAAATTCAAACCAGCCGCCCTGCGGCCGCGTCCGCTTCGCACCGCACGCACCGCGCACACGTGGCGCGCGACGGAATGTTTCACAACTGCTACGCGTTTCGCATCGCCGCTCAGGCGCATACAGGCAAACATTCGGGCAGTCGCACGGCCCCTTTGGCATCGTCGTCCGACGATTCACGAACTCGTGTCGAGCGTCCATTGCGCATCGGATCTCACGCATCTGTCGAAGCGCGTTGCTTTTCCTTGTTCCACCACTCTTATCTGCGCAGTGGGCGACGCAATCGACCGCCTTGCCGCGGTCATGCATGAGGGATTTACCCGACATGCAACGTCGTTCACGTCGCACGAATCGGCGGGTCGGAAATGTTGCGAATGTGTAACGCAGATCCGGAACGGGGTCATTACACCGGGATCCGGTTCATGCAAAGCATGCGACCGGCCGGAACGCACCTGCATCCCGGCCGATGTACACGCAACGACCGGCGTGAGGCACGCCACCGCTCAGTGTCGTGCTGCCAAGGCGGCACAGGTTCGGCAGACAATTGGCTCGCCGCACGACGCATGCGGGCCGCAACGCCGATCGCGCGCGGACATTCGGCCTGCGCGCACGCTGATTCTTCGATGAATCAAAAATTGCCGCCGCCGGCCGCGCGAGGCACCCGGCCGCCCCCCCTGCCCCTTGCTGCGGGCGGCATCGCGGCCGATGGCTCACGCCTTGCTTAGTGACAGTCAGGTGTGCCTCGCAGCGCTCGCCCGACAGCGGTCGAACGGGGACACCCAGGCAAAGAAACCGGGACGAAACGCGACGCGTCCGCCTGGAGCGAAAGACAAGCGCTCCTGCGCGCCGAACGTGCCGAAGTGTCCTGTTGAAGTACGCGCGATCTGCGAGCCGGGTTTCGGTTCCGATATAAAGAACCGGCCCGTGCACGCACATATCGCTACCCGCCTCGGGTTTACCGGTACCACGGTGAGCCGAGCCACAACGTCGACACGCTCGCCGGGCGCGACGCGGCCAACGCCGCGCCCGGCGACGATTGCACAGGACCGCCGCGCAGGAGCCCCAGATCATGAACCGGCCCGCGCTTTGCCCGACCGCACGCGCACGCGTAGCGGCCACCGTCGCGCTGTGCCGCCTGTGGCACGTCGCCTCCTGTATCGCCGCGTGCGGCTTCGTACTGCACGCGAGCGCCACCGAACTCCGGCTCGACGGGCTGTACCAACGCGCCGACGGTGCGATCACCGTGCGCCTGAACGGCATCGGCGTCGATCCGTATTTCGCGGCGAAGGCGCTGCTCGCCGCGTCCGACGCGCAACTCGATGCCCGTCAGGCCGCACTCGCGTGGATCGCATGGTTGCTGCCGCGCCAGCGTCCGGATGGCGGCTTCGATCGCTACTGCGTGAAGAACGGCCGCTACCGCGCATGTGCCGAAGCGGAAACCGACGACGCGATGATGGCGACCTGGATCGAATTGCTCGCCCGCTTCGCGCCGCCCGATGGCTTGCCCGCCGCGTGGGAACTCAGCCTGAACCGCGCTGGCATGCATCTGGACACGCTGCTCGACAAGCCCTCCGGGGTCTATCAGATCTCGTCGTCGCTGCACGTCGCGCTGCTGATGGACAACGTCGAGGTACACAGCGCGTTCCAGGCGCTCGCGGCGTACTACGTCCGGCGCGCCGACCACATGCGTGCAGGCCCGTGGATCCAGCGCGCCGACCAGCTTGCATCCGCGATCCTGAAGGTGTTCTGGCGCGGCACTGCCTCCGGCTTTCGCGCCAGCACGCTGCAGGTCAGCGATACGAGCTTTTATCCGGCGAAGATCGCGCAGATCCTCCCTCTCTTGTCCGGTATTCAGGTACCCGAAAAATCGAACGAGACGATCTATTCGCAGTGGATGCGGAAGTACGGCAAGAGCTGGCATCAACTTGCCAACACCGATTATCCGTGGAGCTTGATCGCGCTGGTCGCGCTCAAGATGAACGATTGGGGCACGGTCGCGTGCTGGCAGGCACGATCGGGGCCGTACCGGCACGACGCACACTGGAACGTACTGGAGGAGTCGCTTTATCTGGCATTCGAAAACCGGATGGCTGCCCCCGTCGCACCCGCTCGATGCGGATTCACGACGGCGGCGGCAACGGCAACCGCATCGCGCTGACGCAACGGTGCGCGCGGTTGATGATCACTGAAAGGGAAGGAGACGTGTATGTGTGGCATCGTCGGCGCGGTCGCGCAACGGGACATCGTCCCGATTCTGATTGAAGGTTTGCGTCGCCTCGAATATCGCGGCTACGATTCATGCGGCGTGGCGACGGTCGTCGACGGGCAGGCGCGTCGCGAGCGCAGCGTGTCGCGCGTCGCCGATCTCGACGCGCACGTGCGCACCGCCGGCCTCGCCGGCAGCACCGGCATCGCGCACACGCGCTGGGCAACGCACGGCGCGCCGGCAACCTGCAACGCGCATCCGATCTTCTCGCGCGACGAAATCGCGCTCGTGCACAACGGCATCATCGAGAATCACGAAACGTTGCGCAAGCAACTTTCCGACGAGCACTACGAGTTCGATGGCCAGACCGACACCGAGGTCGTCGCGCACCTGATCCACAGCAAGTATCGTGGCGACCTGCTCGCCGCCGTGCGCGCGGCGACGTCGCAGTTGCACGGCGCCTACGCGATCGCCGTGTTCAGCAAGAACGAGCCGCAGCGGCTGATCGGCGCGCGGGTCGGCTCGCCGCTCGTCGTCGGCGTGAAGGACGGCGAATGCTTTCTCGCGTCCGACGCGCTCGCGCTCGCCGGCATCACCGACCGCTTCATCTTTCTCGAGGAAGGCGACATCGTCGAGTTGACGCCGGGCGGCGTGCGCGTGCTCGATCGCAGCGGCGCGCCGGTCGAGCGCGCGGTGCAGACCATTTCATCCGCGCAGGCGGCGGTCGAACTCGGGCCGTACCGGCATTTCATGCAGAAGGAGATTTTCGAGCAACCGCAGGCCGTGGCGGCGACCATCCCGGATGCGGGGCTGTTCGATCCTGCCGTATTCGGGCCCGACGCCGCGCGGGCGTTCGAACAGATCGACAACGTGCTGATTCTCGCGTGCGGCACGAGTCACTATTCCGGCCTGACCGCGCGCCGCTGGCTCGAGACGATCGCGCGCGTGCCCGCGCAGGTCGAGATCGCGAGCGAATACCGTTACAGCGACGCGCTCGCGATGCCGAATACGCTGGTGGTGAGCGTATCGCAATCCGGCGAGACCGCCGACACGCTCGCCGCGCTCAAGTACGCGCAGGCGCTCGGCCACATCGACACGCTGGCGATCTGCAACGTGCCGACCAGCGCGATGATGCGGCAGGCCGGCCTGCGCTTCCTGACAAGGGCCGGCCCGGAAATCGGTGTCGCGTCGACCAAGGCGTTCACGACGCAGCTCGTCGCGCTGTTCATTCTCGCCGTCACGCTCGGGCGGCTGCGCGGCTACGTCGACGATGCGCAGCTCGCGCGCTACGCGATGCAACTGCGGCGGCTGCCCAGCGCGCTCGAAGACGTGCTCGGGCTCGAGCCGCAGATCGAACGCTGGGCGGCGGAATTCTCGCAGCACGAGAATGCGCTGTTTCTCGGGCGCGGGCTGCACTACCCGATCGCGCTCGAAGGTGCGCTGAAGCTGAAGGAGATTTCGTATATCCACGCGGAGGCGTATCCCGCGGGCGAGTTGAAGCACGGACCGCTCGCGCTCGTGACCCATACGATGCCCGTCGCGACGATCGCGCCGAACGACTCGCTGCTCGAGAAGCTGAAGTCGAACATGCAGGAAGTGCGGGCGCGCGGCGGGCAGCTTTACGTGTTCGCCGATGCCGATACGCGGATCGACAACAGCGAAGGCGTGTCGGTGTTGCGGATGCCGGATTACTACGGGCTGTTGTCGCCGATCCTGCACGTCGTGCCGTTGCAATTGCTCGCGTATCACGCGGCGTGCTTGCGTGGGGCGGATATCGACAAGCCGAGGAATTTGGCGAAATCGGTGACGGTTGAGTGACGGGTTGGGTAACCCGGGGCGGACTGGTGAAGGTCTTCGAGGGATCCAACTGGCCCGCCCTACACGATTCGAACGTGTGACCTACGGCTTAGAAGGCCGTTGCTCTATCCAACTGAGCTAAGGGCGGTCGGGGAGAAAAGACACGGCCAACACGGGCTGCATTTGACACAAGGCCTCGATCGACGGCGGAACCACCCAACTCGAAGCCCCGAAACAAAACAGGCCCGGCATGAGGCCGAGCCCGAAATTATACCCGATCATCGCGTCACATTACGCGAGAGCGGCCTTCGCATCAAACCGGCTGCGGATGCAGCATGAACCAGCCGAGAAAGAACACGCCGGCGATCACGCAATACACGCCGAACGAAGCCAGCCGGCCGCGCCCTTCGAAATAGCGCATCAGGAACCGCACGCTCAGGTACGCGGCGATCGCCGTCAGCACGCCGCCGAGCAGCGCATCGGCGAGCTGATCGCGCGCATGGAACAGCTTCGGCAGTTCGAGCACACCCGCCGCAAAAATGATCGGCGTGCCGAGCAGGAACGAGAATTCCGCGGCTTTCTCCGCCGTCAGCCCCGCCGCATTGCCGGCGATCATCGTCAGCCCGCTGCGCGAGAAGCCCGGAATCAGCGCGCCGATCTGTGCGAGACCCACGAAGAACGCCTGCTTGAACGTCATCTTTTCGGGCGCCTGATGTGCGCGGCTGCGCTGAATGCGATCGCCGAGCCACAGCAGCACGCCGTTCACGATCAGCGCGAACGCAACGATCCGCAGGTCGTGGAACACGCGTTCGATGCGCTTCTCGAGGAGCAGCCCGACGATGCCGGTCGGAATCGTACCGATGATCAGCGCCCACATCAGGTGCCCGTCGTCGTTCTTGCGGCCGCCGAGCTGGGCGATGAAGCCGCCGATCAGCGCGATCCAGCGCGCACGGAAATACCACAGCAGCGCCAGCGCGGTGCCGAGGTGCAGCGCGACGAGGAACGGCAGCAGTTGCGGTGCGTGCTTGTCGATGTGCATGCCGAACAGCGCCGGCACGAGCAGCGTATGGCCAAGGCTGCTAACGGGAAAAAGTTCGGTGACGCCCTGCAGGACGCTCAGGAATACCAGAAACCAGAGACTCACGCGTCGGTCCTTTTAGTGAAGATTGAGCGGGAAGAAAAGCGGACGACGCGATGCGCGTCCCAAAAAACGCGCCCCGATTATGCCGAGCCCGGATTACTGCGCCAAGGCATTTGGCTGGATATTGCGGCAATGCACACAAACGCTTGCAATTTGTAAGCACTCAGAAAGCAAAAAGCCCGCCATTTGCATGGCGGGCCTTTCGACTTCGGCAGTAATTGCCGTCAGCGGCCGAGCTGATAGAAAAATAATACCGTGCTGCCGGTGAACATGCCAAACAGTGCGATACCCATTGCCATTGCCAGATCCATGGCCCCCTCCACGAAGTGTCATGACCCGGCAACATCACCGGTTTAGAGGCATTATCCCGACCGTTGACAGTCTTAAAAACTCGCGATTTCCCGAGAAGGGTTTTCCCCGAGCCGCCACGGCCCGATAATGGAGCGCGCCGTTCCCGTCCACCCGCCCAACCCGATTCGCCATGCCGACCTTCCAGCAACACGACATTCACGAACTCCACGCCGGCCCGTCGCTCGTCCGGATCGCTCCGCAATTCGGCGGCCGCCTGCTGTCATGGCATGTCGACGGCGAACCGGTGATCTTCTGGCCGGAAGCGGCCGACTGGAGCAACCTCGCGCGCGTGCGCGGCGGCAACCCGCTGCTGTTCCCATTCCTCGGCCGTCACCGCGTCGACGGCGAACTCGGCCGCTGGCGCGACGCCGCTGGCGTGGTGCGCGACCTGCCGATGCACGGCTTCGCGCGCGACCTGCCGTTCGCCGCGCAACCGTCGGCCGACGGCGCCGCGCTGTCGATGACGCTCGACGCGACCGACGCGCTGCGGGCCAGCTACCCGTTCGATTTCCGGTTCGAAACGACCTACCGGCTGGCCGACTCGCATACGCTCGACGTCGCACTGACGACGACCAATCGCGGCGACACGCCGCTGCCCTACTACGCCGGCCACCATTTCTATTTCGCGCTGCCGCACGGCGAGCGCGCCGAAACCACGCTCGAACTGCCGTCGACGCATCGTTGCGCGCAGCAGGCGGACGGTTCGATCAGCACGCCCGAACCGGGCAAAGCCCGTTATCGCCTCGACAACCCGGACATCCTCGACCGCTTCCACTGCCTCGACGGCGTGCCGGCCACGCCCGTGCGCATCGCGATGCCGGGCCGCCGCCGCACGATCGAGATCGCGCTCGACGTGCCGGGTTCGATCCCGTGGTACGCGGTCACGACCTGGACCGAAAAGCCGGATTCGGACTTTTACTGCGTCGAACCGTGGCTCGGCCTGCCGGATGCGATCCACAACGGCCTCGGGCTGCGCATGCTTGCGCCGGGCGCGACTGAAACCGCCACGCTGCGGATTCGCGTCCTTCCGCTCGCCGGCTGATACACCGGCTGATACGTCAATTCGTTGCGCACCGAACCGGCACGCAACGGCCCCGACAACAGCCCAAACTGCGGTGCGCGGGTCGAACCCGTTAAAATCGGACGTTTTGTGTTGCCTGCCGCGTCACGAGCGGCAGGGTTTTGCGAGGTTCAATGTTCGGAACAACAACGAAGCGATTCTTCGCAGCCGCCTGCGCCGCCCTGCTCGTCGCGTGCGGCTCCGCGCCTGTCGGCCCCGGGTTCTATCGCGTCGAGCGCGGCGATACGCTCTACAAGATCGCGCGCGACAACCGCACGTCGGTATCGAACGTCGTGCGCTGGAACCAGATGACGAACCCCGATGCGATCGAAGTCGGCCAGGTGCTGCGCGTCGCGCCGCCGCCCGGCACGACCACCGCCTCGACGCCGTCGACCACCGGCACCGGCAGTGCCGGCCGGGCTCGCCCCGCGCCTTCCGCACCGCTTGAATCGGCCGTCAAGCCGGCCACGAGCATCGCGCTGATCTGGCCGGCAGCCGGCAACGTGGTTCGCACGTTCGACGGCTCGAAATCGAAGGGCATCGACATCGCGAACTCGCCGGGCACATCGGTGGTCGCGGCCGCGCCGGGTGTAGTGGTCTATGCGGGTAACGGGTTGCGCGGCTACGGCAACCTGATCATCCTCAAACACAACGCCGACTACCTGACCGCCTACGCGCACAACCGCGCGCTGCTGGTGAAGGAAGGCCAGTCGGTCACGCAGGGGCAGTCGATCGCCGAGATGGGCAACAGCGACAGCGATCGCGTCGCGCTGCATTTCGAGCTGCGCTACGGCGGCCGATCGATCGACCCGTCACGCTACCTGCCGGCGCGCTGAGCGCCCGACGGGCGACACGCGATGCCGGCGCGCATCGCGTGCCGTCGCGGTGAAAATCGGGAAAGGTCGTGTCAGCGCTTGCGCAGACGTCCGGTGAAACGGCCGGACAACGGATCGACGTGACGGGCAAACGCCACCAGCACGCCGATTCCGATCAGGCTGAACCCCGCAGCTATCAGAAGCAAATCCATGGTCACACACTGATTTTTAGGTGATCTTATGCGTCATTGTGGAATCCTGCACTGAGCCGAGACTATTGGACGAGTACGAAGATTCCCTACCCTCGGACGCCATTGTGGATTTGTCTGCGTGAAATCCTGATGTAAGTCGTTCGCCCGCCACCACGCTCACCGCCCTGGAGACAACGCGATGCTGCCCGCCGCCGACCGCTACGACGACCTGCTCTCCCGCTTTGCGTGGGAGATTCCGGCGCGCTACAACATCGGCGTGGACGTCTGCGACAAATGGGCCGACGGCAGCGGACGCCTCGCGCTGATCCACGAAACGGCGCAAGGCGACGTTTTTCGCATCACGTTCGACGACCTGAGGAATGCCTCTAACCGGCTCGCGAACAGCTTTGCGCGTGCCGGCCTGCAGCGCGGCGACCGCATCGGCATCTTTCTCGCGCAGGGCCCCGAAACGGCCATCGCCCACCTCGCCGCCTACAAGCTCGGCGCGATCGCGGTGCCGCTCTTCACATTGTTCGGCGTCGATGCGCTCGAATACCGGCTCGCGAACAGCGAGGCGGCTGCGCTCGTCACCGACGCGGCCGGCTACGCGAAAATCGCGCCGCTGCGCGCGCAGCTTCCGGCACTGCATACCGTCTACTGCATCGGCGGCGATGCGCCCGACGCGCCGGGCGTGCTGCGCTACGACGCGGCGCTCGCCGCCGAAACGCCCGATTTCGTGCCGGCCGATACGGCCGCCGACGATCCGGCGGTCATCATCTATACCTCCGGCACGACGGGCAAACCGAAAGGCGCATTGCACGCGCATCGCGTGCTGCCAGGCCACCTCCCGGGCGTCGAGATGTCGCAGCAGTGCTTCCCGCGCGACGCACGCCTGTTCTGGACACCTGCCGACTGGGCGTGGATCGGCGGCCTGCTCGACGTGCTGCTGCCGTCATGGCATCACGGCGTGCCCGTGCTCGCCCGCCGTTTCGAGAAATTCGACGGAGACGCGGCGTTCGCGCTGATGGCACGGCATGGCGTCACCCACGCGTTCCTGCCGCCCACCGCGCTGAAGCTGATGCGCACCGTCGCGGCACCGCGCGAACGCTACGCGCTGTCGCTGAAATCGGTCGCGAGCGGCGGGGAATCGCTCGGCACCGAGCTGACGGCCTGGGGCCGCGACGCGCTCGGCGTGACGATCAACGAGTTCTACGGGCAGACCGAGTGCAACATGGTGCTGTCGTCATGCGCGGCGCTGTTCGATGCGCAGCCCGGCGCAATCGGCAAGGCGGTGCCCGGCCATGCGGTCGCGATCGTCGATGCGGACGGCACGCCGCTGCCCCCGGGCGTCGAAGGGCGCATCGCGGTGCGCCGCCCCGACCCGGTAATGTTCCTCGAATACTGGCGCAACGCCGATGCGACGCGCGACAAGTTCGCTGGCGACTACCTGCTCACCGGCGATACGGGCATGATCGACGCCGACGGTTTCGTGCGCTTCGTCGGCCGCGACGACGACGTGATCACGAGCGCCGGCTACCGGATCGGCCCGGGTCCGATCGAGGACTGCCTGCTGACGCATCCGGCGGTGCGGATGGCAGCCGTCGTCGGCGTGCCCGACGCGACGCGCACCGAGATCGTCAAGGCGTTCGTCGTGCTGAATCCCGGCCACACGGGCGACGATGCGCTCGTGCAGGCACTGCAGGCGCACGTGCGCACGCGCCTCGCCGCGCACGAGTACCCGCGCGCGATCGCGTTCGTCGACAGTCTGCCGATGACAGCGACCGGCAAGATCGTACGCCGCGCGCTGCGCGACGCGTAGGCCGGCCGCCACCCGCGCCGCCCGCCCGGCCGGATGGTTTATAGTGGCGCCACCACGCAGTCTTTCCACGAAAACGATGTCCTCTGATCAACACTCCGACGCGGGCGCGTCGCACAGCCCGCTCTACGCCAAACTCCTCGGCGAAACCGCCAAGATCGACTGGTGCGATCTCGAACGCTTCTTCGCGCAGGGCAAGCTGCTGTCCGTTGCGCGCGACCTCGATCTCGTCAGCGTCGCAGAAGCGGTTGCCGCCGACGATGCCGAGCAGGTCACGCGCTGGCTGTCGGCGGGCCTCGTCGCGCGCATGCCGGCCGAGACCGCTGCCGATTACGCGGCGCGCGATCCGGAGCTGTGGGCGGTCGTCGTATCGCCGTGGGTGTGCGTACAGGAACGCGACTGACGCGTCCGCCATGTCCGAATCCGCGTTACCGCACGGGGCCGGCACGGGTGCGGCCGCCTCGGCCACCGTCACGCACCGGCGCGTCCTCGCGCTCGCGTTCCCGATCGTTCTGGCAAACCTGACCCAGCCGATCCTCGGTGCGGTCGACACAGCCGTCGCCGGCCACCTCGACGGCGCGCAGTACCTCGGCGGCGTCGCGCTCGGCGGGCTGTTCTTCAATTTCGTGTTCTGGGGGTTCGGTTTCCTGCGGATGGGGACGACCGGCCTCGTCGCGCAGGCGCATGGTGCCGGCGACGCCGCCGGGATCCGCCTGAACCTGCTGCGCGCGTTGATCGTCGCGTTCGCGCTCGGCGCCGCGGTGCTGGCGCTGCAGGTGCCGCTTCTGTCATTTGCGCTGTCCGCGCTGGGCGGCAGCGACGCCGTCCGCGCAACGGCGCTTGCCTACGGCCACACACGGATCTGGAGCGCGCCGTTCGCGCTCGCGAACTACGTCGTGCTCGGCTACCTGCTCGGCGTGCAGCGCGTCCGGCTCGCGCTCGTCGCGCAGGTGTTCATCAATGCGGTGAACATCGGCGCCGTGCTGCTCTACGTGTACGGCTTCGGCTGGGGCATCGCCGGCATCGGCGCCGCAACGGCCACCGCAGATGCATGCGGTTTCGCGCTCGGTGCATGGATGCTGTGGCGGCTACGGCCGCGCGGCCTCGCGCCGATCGCAGTACGCGCGCTCGCCGATCGCGTCGCACTCAAGCGGCTGATCGCCCTCAATCGCGACATCTTCCTGCGCACGCTGTGCCTGCTCGGCGCATTCGGCTGGTTCGCGCACCTCGGGGCGAAACAGGGCGATGCGACGCTCGCGGCAAACGCGCTGCTGCTGAATTTCCAGACGTTCATGGCGTACGGCCTCGACGGCTTCGCGCATGCGGCTGAAGCGCTCGTCGGCGCAGCGGCCGGCGCGCGCGACCGCCGCGCCTTCCGGCAGGCCGTGCGCATCACGCTGTTCTGGTCGGCACTCGGCGCGCTGCTGTTCGCGCTCGTGTACTGGGCCGCCGGCGGCTGGATCGTCGCGCGTCTGACCGACCAGGCCGAGATCCGCGAAGTGGCGCTGCGCTACCTGCCGTGGGCCGCGATTTCGCCGATCGTGTCGGTCTGGGGCTTCCTGCTCGACGGCGTCTTCATCGGCGCCACGCAGACGCAATCGCTGATGCGTGCGATGGTCGCGTCGTTGTCGATCTTCGTCGTGGCCACGCTCACCGCCGTCGGCACGTTCGGCAATCACGGCCTCTGGTTCGCGCTGCTGCTGTTCATGGCCGCACGCGGCGCGACGCTGGCGCGCTACCTGCCGGGGCTGTTGCGGCACGTCGGCACCGACGCGCCCGCGGCCCGCGCCTGACGGCGGGCCGAACCGGTCGTTACTGCACAGGCTTCGGCGGCGGCGCGTCGAGCATCGACGGCGGCGTCATGTCGGTCGGCACGCCATGATAGTCGGCCGGATCCTGCGGCGGATGGCCGCGACGGGCCTGACGAGGATCGCTGGTACAGCCGGCGAGGAAGGATGCGGCCAGCACGGCCAGCATGAAACGGGTCATCGGGTATGGCTCCGGAAAACGGCGCGCCCATCGCACGCCGGGACCGCGCCGAGTCTAGCGGAAATCCTGCTTCGGAGTCGTGCCGCGCATGTCCTACTATGTACGCATGGCGCTGTGCCGTGGAAAGGAGGCTGCCATGTCGTCTGAGGAAATTGCCGGCCTGATCGGCCTGTTCATCGGTCTGATGGTGCTCGTCGCCTTGTCGTTCTTCGAGTCGCGCGAATACAAGCGCAACCATGGCGGCGAAGGGATGATCCATCACTGGATGGCCGAACACCACCTGCTCGACTGGCGGCGCAAGCACTAAGCGCGCCGCTGCCGGCCGGCCCTCCCCCGGGCCGTTCGCGAACGTGCCGCCCCGCGGCACGCCGGTGATCGCGTATCGCCGAAATTAACAGGGTCCGATTCACACGTGCTGGTCAGATGGACGAACGCCGTCGCGCGGCTCATGCCACGCGACGGCGTTCGCTTGCGCGCCCGGACGGGCGCGACGCGGCTCGGAGGGCTCAGCCCAGGAAGTGGCGGGCGTAGCGCGCGTTGATGTCGGACAGGCGGAACAGCGTCAGGAAATCCGCGCAGTTGAAGTCGGGATCCCAGGCCGGCGCACCGCAGATCTTCGCGCCGAGACGCAGGTAACCCTTGATCAGCGGCGGCGGCGCCACGACGGTGCCCGTCTGCAGTTCGTCGACCGGCAGGGCCGTGTGCGGGAACGCGCGATACTCGGGCGCCGTCAGCGAGCCCACCGACAGCGACTGGTACAGGTTCGCCGCGTAGTGGCCGCCGTCGGCCATCGACACGCTCGCGCAGCCGAGCATCGTCTCGTAGCCGTTCTGCATCATGTACGCGCCAAGGCCGCCCCACAGCGCCATGATCACGGCGCCGCTGCGGTAGTCGCTGTGCACGCACGAACGTCCGACCTCGACCATCTTGCCGCGCAGGTGCGTGAGGCGCGACAGGTCGAATTCGCCTTCGGCGTACAGGCGGCCGACACACGCGGCCTGATGCGGCGGCAGCACGCGGTACGTTCCGACGACCTTCAGCGTGTCGAGATCGCGAACCAGCAGGTGGTCGCAATACGCATCGAACGGATCGACGTCGAGACCGGAGGGGCCGCTGACCTGCGCGCCCATCTCTTCGGCGAACACGCTGTAACGCAGGCGCTGGGCTTCGCGCAGTTCGTCTTCCGTACGCGCCCACGCGGCGCGCAGGCGATACTCCGATGTGACGGTTTCAGCAGCGCGCGGCAGGCGGCGCCGCGACGTGTCGAGGGGCAGCGAGGCAAAAGGGAGCGTAGGCGTCGGCAGTTCTCGCATTAGGCTTTCCTGATCGTAAGGAATAGGACGACATGCCCGCCAATGTAGTAATCGGCCGTGACCGTTATGTGGCACGACCGTGTCCTTTCAATGACGTGTCGCCGAATTGACTTTAGCAGAAAGCTTGCAAAACCGTATGATCAATCCCTTCAAAGCTCTTCAGGCCGGCCTCACGCCAGGTCGGGCGTCATTACCGCCCGCAGCACGGCCTGCCGGCTGCCATCACGCGTGCGGCTCGCCAGCCACACGATTCCGCCCTTCTTGACGCTCCAGCTGTCGTCGTCGCCGCTGATCAACTGCGCGGCGACGCTGCCGAGCGTCGGCTGGTGCCCGACGATCACGACCGTCGGCGCGATACCTTCCGGCCAGCCGGCCGCCGCCAGCACGTCGTCGACGCCGCCGCCCGGCGCGAGCGCGTCGACCGTCCGGTATTGATCGGTCAGCGCCTCGACGGTCTGCACGGTACGCGCTGCCGGGCTCGCGAGGATCACCGTGTTCGTCTCGAGCCGGGCACGCAGCCATTTGGCCATTGCCTGCGCGTCCTTGCGGCCCCGAACGGTCAACTGGCGCGCGAGATCGCTCGCCGCGTAGTCTTCGGCTTCGGCGTGGCGCCACAGGATCAGGTTCATCATGATGTTCTCCTTGCTTCGGCGAACGGCCCCGCGCCCATGCGTCCGGGCCGGCCGATTACCGTGCGAATTGTCGCAAATCGCGCCGGTTCGCCGCCGCGGCATTTATCCGCATATGGGGATTGACCGGATCGGCCATTCAACGATAGAATCTTTGGCTCGTCGGAGCGTAGCGCAGCCTGGTAGCGCATCTGATTTGGGATCAGAGGGTCGTAGGTTCGAATCCTATCGCTCCGACCAAAGGAATCAAGGGGTTACGGTTGAACACCGTAGCCCCTTTTCCGTTTCTGGGCCCCTGGTTTCTGGGCCCCTGGTTTCTGGGCCCTTGTAACGTCGGTCTGGATTCACAGTTCGCGCCACCTCAATCCATTGTAGGGATCAATTGGGGCATCGACGCTACAACGATCCACACAGCCCCCGGCAGCCATGACTCGCGTTCGGCGCAGCGCAAATGACTGATGGCTCGCCGCCTTCAATGCGGCGTCACGGTCCTTCGCCAGATCGACCGCAACATGGCGATAGCCCCTCAGGATCGGATAGCCACCGTTCAACGATGGACGGCTGACAGCGCTTACGCGCCGTCGGGGTCGCTCTTGTCCGAATCGCGAGCATGCGCCGCGGTAACCGAGGTCACGGCCAGGATCGGCGTGCGTGCGGCAAGTCAGGAAGACTTCAGCGTCGGCAAGGTTCGTGGAAAGACCGGCTGGAAACGATTGAGCTCCCGCCCGGCGGGCCCGTCCGTCGGGTTGCCGACGACATACCGGCCAACGAGCCACCCTCAGCCCGCATACGGCACTTGCCGGAACACGCGATAATGCGCGTGGACAACCTGCATCCACGCATGAAAAACAACATACACAAGACCGCCCTCTGCGCATCGCTGCTCGCGCTCGCGACGGCCGGCACCGCGTCGGCGAAAGCACTCGACGACGCACTCGACTGCCACTCCACCGGCCACAAGTTCGTCGCGCCGCTGCTCGCCGCCGGCGATATCCAGTCGGAGCCGATGCACGTCGAATCGAACTCGGTCAACGCATTCCGCACGAACCACTCGCTGACGGCGTACGGCTTCGGCGTGTATGTCGTACTCGGCTACCAGGCGAACGACCCGATCTTCCGTCCGGGCGACGGCACGCCGATCGGCGACTGGGCCTACGGCGTCGTGGTGCGCGGCACGAAAAGCTCCGTGGAGAATGCCGTGCGCAAGGCCGGCAGCGACGCGACCGTCAAGCAGGCGTTTCCGTTCCTGACCGCGATCGTCTGCTCGTCGGACTGAACGGCCGTCAGGACGATCAGCGACAACCCTGAGGGGCACGAACCATCCTGCGGCTCAGCCCCTCCCAGGCCCGCTATCGACCGTTTACGCGCCGGTATACACCACGCGATATGGGATACCGACCTTCTCCCACTCGGCCGCCTCCTGGCTGAGGCTGTAGTCGGTCAGCGGGTTCTGCTCGACCCACGCGCTCGGCAAGCGCACTTCATACCCGCCCTTCTTCATCTGCGAAACGGAAATGTCCGGCAGCCCCGCATCGGTCCGGCGCCGGCACAGCAGCGCCGCGAGCCGCAGGCAGAACAGCAGCGGCCACTCGACCTCGCGCGCCTGCGACAGCTTGCCGAGCTTGCCCGCGTGACCAAGCACGAGCGCGGCAAGCCGCGCCTGGTCGGTGCGCGAAAAACCCGGCATGTCCGCATTGCTCGCGATATAGGCCGAATGCTTGTGATACGCGCTGTGCGAGATCGACAGGCCGATCTCGTGCAACGCGGCCGCCCAGCCGAGGAACATCCGCCCTTCCTCTCGCGCTTCGTCGTCGGCCTCCTCGAGTTCGTCGTAGAAACGCCCCGCCAGCGCACCGATCCGCTCGGCCTGCGCACGATCGACACCGTAGCGGCGCGTGAAGCCCTCGACGGTCACCGCGCGCATGTCCTCGTGCTGCGTCCGGCCAAGCAGGTCGTACAGCACACCGAGGCGCAGCGCGCCGTCGGTCGTATCGACGTAGTCGACGCCGAGTTCCTCGAACACCGCAAGCATGATCGCGAGGCCGCCCGCGAGCACCGGCACGCGGTCGGGCTTCAGCGCGATCAGCTTCAGCCGGTTGACGTTCTCCGACTTGATCAGCGCACGCTTCAGGCGCTCGAGGCCGCCGCGCGAAATGCCGTGCGTGATGCCCGGATCGTTGAAGCCGTTCGCCTCGACGAGCTCCGCGAGCGCGCGTGCGGTGCCGGACGAACCGATCGCCTGGTCCCAGCCGGCCTTCTTGTACTCGCTCGAAATGATCTGGATCTCGCGCTTGGCCGCGAGTTCGGCCTGCCGCATCGTATATTCGTCGACGTTGCCGGCCGGGAAGAAGGTGCGGCTATGGCTCACGCAGCCGATATAGAGACTCTCCATCACGATCGGCGTGTAGTGCGAGCCGATGATGAATTCGGTGGAGCCGCCGCCGATGTCGACGACGAGCCGCTTGCCGGCGCTTGCCGGCACCGAGTGCGCGGCCCCCGCGTAGATCAGCCGCGCTTCTTCGCGGCCTGCAATCACTTCGATCGGGAAACCGAGCGCCGCTTCGGCCTCACCGAGAAATTCACCCGCGTTCTTCGCGACGCGCAGCGTGTTGGTCGCCACCGCGCGCACATGGTCGGGATGGAAATCGCGCAGGCGCTCGCCGAACCGCTTGAGCGCCTCCCAGCCACGCTCCTGCGACGCGCGATCGAGCATCTTGTCGCTCGACAGGCCCGCGGCCAGCCGGACGGGCTCGCGCAGTGCGTCGACGGGATAGATCTGGCTGCCCGCCGGCGTTTCCTCGACACGCCCGACGATCAGCCGGAAACTGTTCGAGCCGAGATCCACGGCAGCCAGCAAGTGGGGGGTTGTAACCATCAGAAGGGGCTCCGTGCGCGTTCGCCCGCGGCGGCCGGTGCGACAGCCTTGGGCGATCAATCAAAGGCGACATTTTAAGCGTGGAACGCTTGCCATTGCCACGCTTCACGGGCATGCACACTGCTCGTTTGCATATCGTCGAAACATTTATGGGACGAAACGGTTACAACGTAGAATTTCCCGATATAAATACAGCATTGTCATCAGCACGTCATCGTACCGTGAGAGTTTCCGAGCGTCCTTTCGAATCATCGCCCGAATTACCCCCTACTCTGCCGATGTCCGTCCGTTATCCGCTTCTCAATCGTGAACTCGGCATCCTCGGTTTCAACGAGCGCGTGCTGGCCCAGGCAGCCGATCCGCAAGTCCCGTTGCTCGAGCGCCTCCGCTTCATCTGCATCACCAGCAGCAATCTCGACGAATTCTTCGAAGTCCGGATGGCCGGGCTGCAGGAGCAGATCCGCGACAACCCCGGCGCGCTGACGCCCGACGGCATGTCGTTACAACATGCTTACGATCTCGTCGTCGAACGCGCTCAGCGGCTCGTCCATCGACAGTACACGATGCTGCACGAAACCGTGCTGCCCGCGCTCGAACAGGAAGGCATCTACTTCCATGCGAGCGACACGTGGAACGACGCACAGCTCGAATGGGCGCGGCACTACTTCCTCGACGAGCTGCTGCCGGTGCTGACGCCGATCGGCCTCGATCCCGCCCACCCGTTCCCGCGCGTGCTGAACAAGAGCCTGAACTTCGTCGTCGAGCTCGAAGGCCGCGACGCGTTCGGCCGCCAGGCCGTGATGGGCATCGTGCAGGCGCCGCGCGCGCTGCCGCGCGTCGTGCGCATGCCGCACGCGCTGTCGGGCTTCGAACACGGCTTCGTGCTGCTGAGCTCGTTCATGCAGCGCTTCGTCGGCGAACTCTTCCCGCAACTCGTCGTGAAGAGCTGCAACCAGTTCCGCATCACGCGCAACAGCGAGCTGTTCGTCGACGAGGACGAAATCACGAACCTGCGCGTCGCGCTGCAGGGCGAACTGCCCGCGCGCCACCTCGGCAACGCGGTGCGCCTCGAGGTGTCGGCCGACACGCCGCCGCACATCGTGCGCCGCCTGCTCGAGGAAAGCGAACTCGGCGAGAAGGACTGCTATCGCGTGACCGGATCGGTGAACCTCGTGCGGCTGATGCAGATCCCCGATCTCGTCGACCGCCCCGACCTGAAGTTCACGCCGTTCACCGCATCGACCCCGGTCGCGATCACGAACGCGCCGACGATGTTCGACGCGATCGACAACGGCGACATCCTGCTGCACCACCCGTACGAGAGCTTCCAGCCGGTGCTCGAACTGCTGCAGCAGGCCGCGAAAGATCCGAGCGTCGTCGCGATCAAGCAGACGATCTACCGCACCGGCACCGATTCGCCGCTGATGGACGCGCTGATGGAAGCCGCGCGCAACGGCAAGGAAGTGACCGTCGTCGTCGAACTGCTCGCACGCTTCGACGAGGAAACCAACATCAACTGGGCGTCGCAGCTCGAAGCCGTCGGCGCGCATGTCGTGTACGGCGTGGTCGGTCACAAGTGCCACGCGAAGATGATGCTGATCGTGCGGCGTGTCGTACAGGCCGGCAAGGCGTCGCTGCGCCGCTACGTGCACCTCGGCACCGGCAACTACCATCCGCGCACGGCGCGCCTCTACACCGACTTCGGGCTGATGACGGCCGACCAGAAGATCTGCGAGGACGTGCATCACGTGTTCCAGCAGCTGACCGGCATCGGCGGCGAACTCACGCTGCACGAGCTGTGGCAGTCGCCGTTCACGCTGCATCCGCGCATCATCGACTCGATCCGAGCGGAGATCGACAATGCGCGTGCCGGCAAGCGCGCACGCGTCGTCGCGAAGATGAACGCGCTGCTGGAGCCGTCGGTGATCGCTGCGTTGTACGAAGCGTCGCAGGCCGGCGTCAAGGTCGACCTGATCGTGCGCGGTGTCTGCGCACTGAAGCCCGGCGTGCCGGGGCTGTCGGAAAACATCACCGTGCGCTCGATCGTCGGCCGCTTCCTCGAGCACCACCGGATCTACTATTTCCACGCGAACGGCGCCGAGGACGTCTATCTGTCGAGCGCCGACTGGATGGACCGCAACCTGTTCCGCCGCGTCGAAGTCGCGTTCCCGGTCCGCGATCGCAAGCTCAAGCGGCGCGTGATCGCCGAAGGACTGTCGGTGTGCCTCGGCGACAACCAGTCGGCATGGCAGATGCACAGCGACGGCCACTACCGCCGGCGCCGCGCAGGCAAGACGGTCCGCAACGCGCAACTCGGGTTGCTCGCGAAGTTCTGCTCCTGAACCGGCAGCGCGACGCGAGTCGCGTGCCGCTAAGCGATCATGCTTCGTACGCGGCCGGCCGGATCGCGATGATGTGCGAGCCCGGGAACCGCGCGGTGAACGTGCTGCCGCGCCCTTCCTCGCTCTGCACGTACAGGTGCGCGTCGTGCCGCTGCAGCACGTGCTTGACGATCGCAAGCCCGAGCCCCGTGCCGCCGGTATCGCGCGAACGGCTGCGGTCGACGCGGTAGAAGCGTTCGGTGAGCCGCGGCAGGTCGGCGGCCGGGATGCCGAAGCCGCTGTCCGTGACGGAAAACACGCCTTGCGCGCCTTCGCGCCGCCACGTCACGACGATCTTGCCGCCTTCCGGCGTATAGCGGATCGCGTTGGTGACGAGATTCGCGAATGCGCTGAACAGCTCCGTCTGCGCGCCGGTGACGCCGAGCGTCTCGTCGATCGAGAACGCGATGTCGTGATGCCCGTTCGACAGCGTCTGCGCGTCCTCCTTCAGATGGTCGAACACGGCGCGCATGTCGATCGCGCGATCGAGCGGCGGCTTGCTCTCGCCCTCCAGCTTCGCGAGCACCAGCAAGTCGGTGACGATGTGCCGCATCCGCGATGCCTGCTGCTCCATCATCTCGAGATAACGCGCGCGGTCTTCCTCGTTCAGCGGCAGCTCGCGCATCGTCTCGAGGAAACCCGACAGCACGGTGAGCGGCGTCTTCAACTCGTGCGACACGTTCGCGACGAAGTCGCGCCGCATCGCGTCGGTGCGCTCGAGTTCGGTGATGTCCTGCGTGAGCAGCAGCTTGCGGTTCTCGCCGTACGGAAACACCTGCACTTCCAGCACGTTCTGCCGCGAGTCGCCCATCCCGCGCATCACGAGCGTCTCCTCGTAATGCTGTGCGTTCAGGTAGCGGACGAAATCGGGATGGCGTACCAGGTTGGTGATGTGCTGGCGCAGGTCACGCTTCGCATCGAGGCCGAAATGGACCTCGGCGATCGCATTGCACCATTCGATCTGGTCGTGATCATCGAGCATCGCGACGCCGTTCGGCGATGCCTGGATCGCCTGGATGAAGCGCGAATGCTGCTGCTCGACCTGCCGCACCTGCGCATGCCACTGCTTCGCGAGCTTGTGCAGACGATAGTAGATCTCGCCCCAGATGCCCGGCGCACTCGGTACCTCGCCATAGACCGGCGCATCGAGCAGCCGCCACAGACGCTGCGTATGAAAGGTGCTGAAAAAGCCCTGCGCGATCAGCATCACGGCCACGAACACGAGGCCCGCGGTCGGGCCGGCGAACACGCCGACCAATACGCCGATCAGCACGAGCAGCACGAGCGACACCAGAAAGCGCGCCCAGATGATGTTCATGATTCAGCGCCCGAAAGAATGAACGGCATGCCGTGGCACACGGCATGCGTGGATACGTTACGCGTGCTTGGCGAGCCGGTAGCCGCTGCCGCGCACGGTCTCGATCATCGCATCGCAGCCGGCCGGTTTCAAGGCCGCGCGCAATCGTTTGATGTGCACGTCGACGGTACGCTCCTCGACGAATACATGGTCGCCCCACACCTGGTCGAGCAGTTGCGTGCGGCTGTGCACGCGCTCCGGATGGGTCATGAAGAAATGCAGCAGGCGGAATTCGGTCGGGCCGAGATCGAGCTTGATCTCGCTGCCTTCCGCATGCGCGGCGACGCGATGCGTGGCCGGGTCGAGGCGCAGCCCGTTGATCGACACGACGTCCTCGGTCAGCTGCGGCGCACGGCGGCGCAGCACGGCCTTGATCCGCGCCATCAGCTCCTTCGGCGAGAACGGCTTCGTCACGTAGTCGTCCGCGCCGATTTCGAGGCCGAGCACCTTGTCCTGCTCGTCGCCGCGTGCAGTCAGCATGATGATCGGGATGTGCTTGGTCCGTTCGTTGTTGCGCAGGTCGCGCGCAAACGCGATACCGGACTTGCCCGGCAGCATCCAGTCGAGCAGCACGAGATCGGGCAGCACGTCACTGATCAGGTTCTGCGCCTGCTCCGCGTTGTACGCACGGATCGGGCAGTGACCGGCGTGCTGGAGATTCACCGAGATCAGTTCGGAAATCGCGGGCTCATCTTCAACGACGAGAATGTTGCTGGGCATCGGCACCTCTGTTCTTCCTTTATGGAGTCGATTAACTGTTGGCTTCGCGATCGAGCGTGTCGCGCGGCTGGTGCCGTACGTCGGTGCCCTTCACGATGTAGATGATGAATTCGGCGATGTTCTTCGCGTGGTCGCCGATCCGCTCGATCGCCTTCGCGATGAACAGGTAGTCGAGGCCGACCGAGATCGTGCGCGGATCTTCCTGCATGTACGACACGAGCTTGCGCACGAACGCACGGAATTCCAGGTCGATTTCCTTGTCGTCCTTGACGATCTGCGCGGCGGCCACCGTATCGAGACGCGCAAACGCGTCGAGCGCGCGGCGCAGGATCGTCACGGCCATCTCGCCCGACACCTTGATCTCGGCGATGTTGACCGTGCGCGCGGCCGGTTCGTCGACCAGGCGGCGCACGCGCTTCGCGATCTTCTCGGCCTCGTCGCCGGCGCGCTCGAGGTTCGTAATCGTTTTCGAAATCGACATCAAAAGACGCAGGTCACGCGCGGCAGGCTGCCTCCGCGCGATGATGTTGCCGCACTCCTGGTCGATGTCGACTTCCATCGCGTTCAGCGTTTCCTCGGCCGCGATCACCCTCTCGGCCGCATCGCGATCGAATTCGTTCAGCGCGTGCATCGCGCCGACGATCTGCGACTCGACCAGCCCGCCCATTTCCAGCACTTTCGACGACACCGCATTGAGATCGGCGTCGAACTGGCTCGACAGATGTTTATCCGACATGGCTGTTGTTCTCCGTCATCAGCCGAAGCGGCCGGTGATGTAGTCTTCCGTTTCCTTGCGCACCGGCTTGATGAAGATCTTTTCGGTATCGCCGAATTCGATCAGCTCGCCCAGGTACATGTAGGCCGTGTAATCCGAGCAGCGTGCAGCCTGCTGCATGTTGTGCGTGACGATCACGACCGTGTAGTCGCTCTTCAGCTCCGCGATCAGCTCTTCGATGCGGCCGGTCGAGATCGGGTCGAGCGCCGAGCACGGTTCGTCGAGCAGCAGCACTTCCGGACGGATCGCGATGCCGCGCGCGATGCACAGACGCTGCTGCTGGCCGCCCGAGAGGCCGTAGCCGCTCTGGTTCAGCTTGTCCTTCACTTCGTTCCACAGCGCGGCCTTCGTGAGCGCCCACTCGACGCGGTCGTCCATTTCCGAGCGCGTGAGCTTTTCGAACATCTTCACGCCGAACGCGATGTTGTCGTAGATCGACATCGGGAACGGGGTCGGCTTCTGAAACACCATGCCGATACGCGCGCGCAGCAGCGAGATGTCGCGCTTCGTCGTCAGCAGGTTCTCGCCGTCCATCAGGATTTCGCCTTCGGCGCGCTGCTCCGGATAGAGCGCGAACATCTTGTTGAACGTGCGCAGCAGCGTCGACTTGCCGCAGCCCGACGGGCCGATGAACGCCGTCACCTTCCCTTCGGGAATGCTCAGGTTGATGTTCTTCAGCGCATGGAACTTGTTGTAGAAGAAGTTGAGGTTGTTGACCTCGATCTTCGCGTTCAGCGGCGCCAGCGGACGGCCATGCGCCGCATCTTGCGTGCCGGCGGGCGCAGCAGTGCGCTCGACGGGATTCAGGTGGCTTTCTGCCATATTCATCGGATTGCTCCGCCGTTACTTTTTCGAGAAGATCGAGCGCGCCAGGATGTTGAGTCCGAGCACCCCGAGCGTAATCAGGAACACGCCCGCCCATGCGAGCGACTGCCATTCCGCGAACGGGCTCATCGCGAACTTGTAGATCGTGACGGGCAGGTTCGCCATCGGCTGGCCCATGTCGACCGAGAAGAACTGGTTCGACAGGGCCGTGAACAGCAGCGGCGCCGTTTCGCCGGCGATCCGGGCGATTGCGAGCAGCACGCCCGTCACGATCCCGCCGACCGATGCGCGCAGCGTGATCTTCAGCACCATGCGCCACTTCGGCGTGCCGAGCGCGAAGGCCGCTTCGCGCAGCGCGTTCGGCACGAGCTTCAGCATGTTCTCGGTCGTGCGGATCACGATCGGAATCTGCAGCAGGGCGAGCGCGATCACGCCGGCCCAGCCCGAGAAGCGCCCCGACTTCGCGACGACGATCGCGTACACGAACAGGCCGATGACGATCGACGGCGCGGACAGCAGAATGTCGTTGATGAAGCGGATCGTGCTCGCCAGCAGGTTCTTCTGGCCGTATTCGGCCAGATAGACGCCCGCGAGGATGCCGATCGGCGTGCCGACCAGCGTGCCGAAACCGCACAGCAGCAGGCTGCCGACGATCGCGTTCGCGAGACCGCCGCCTTCCGTGTTCGGGGCCGGCGTCGATTCCGTGAACAGCTGCAGCGACAGGCCGCTGACGCCGAGATGCACCGTCGTGTAGAGAATCCACACGAGCCACAGCAGGCCGAAGGCCATCGCGCCGAGCGACGCGGCCAGCGCGATCGCGTTGACGGCCTTGCGCTTGCGCTGCAGGCGGTTGCGCATCGCGTCGAGCACGGCGCCGTCCGGCCCCGGGAAATTCATGATGGGCTCGCTCATTTCTTGCCCTCTCCCTTCTCGAGACGAAGCAGCAGCAGTTTGGAGATGGACAGCACGACGACCGTGATCACGAACAGGATCAGGCCCAGTTCCATCAGCGCGGACGTATGCAGGCCCGGTTGCGCTTCCGCGAATTCGTTTGCCAGCGCCGACGTGATGCTGTTGCCGGGTGCGAACAGCGACACGCTGTCGAGCAGGTTCGTGTTGCCGATCACGAAGGTCACGGCCATCGTCTCGCCGAGCGCGCGGCCGAGGCCGAGCATCACGCCGCCGATCACGCCGGTCTTCGTATAGGGCAGCACGACCTTCCACATGACTTCCCAGGTCGTGCAGCCGATCCCGTACGCCGATTCCTTCAGCAGCACGGGCGTGACTTCGAACACGTCACGCATCACCGATGCGATGTACGGGATGATCATGATCGCGAGGATCACGCCCGCTGCCAGGATGCCGATACCGATCGGCGGGCCGGCAGTCAGCGGGCCGAGAATCCAGACGTCCTTGAACAGGCGGCCGATCGGTTTCTGGAAATATTCCGCGAAGATCGGTGCGAACACGAGCAGGCCCCACATGCCGTACACGATCGACGGAATCGCGGCGAGCAGCTCGATCGCGATGCCGAGCGGGCGGCGCAGCCACACGGGCGACAGCTCGGTAAGGAACAGCGCGATGCCGAAGCTGACCGGCACGGCGATGACGAGCGCGATGATCGACGTCACGATCGTGCCGTAGATCGGCACGATCGCGCCATAGATGTCCGAGTTGGGATCCCACTCGGATTGCCACAGGAAGCCGAGGCCGAACTTCTGGATGGTCGGCATCGACGCGATGATCAGGGAAACGATGATCCCGCCGAGCAGCAGCAGGGTCACGATGGCGGCAAGCCGTGCAAGACCGCCGAATACGACATCCCCGAGGCGGCTCGGCGCGCGTTGCTGCGCAACGTCGGCGGACCGTGAGGACGTATAGGAAATATCAGACATGGGTGCCTGCTTTTGATTGCCGGGCGCCGTAACGCCCGGCTTTACCGCACACACTGCCCGACCGGCACGGCCGGGCAGCGAACCGCTGCAATGCTTACTCGGCGGCGACCGGCTTGCCCGACGCGTCCGTCACCTTGACCTTCCACTGCTTGCGGATTTCCGCTTCGACTGCCGGCGGCAGCGAGATGTAGTCCAGGCTGTCAGCAGCCTTCTCGCCGTTCTTGAACGCCCAGCTGAAGAACTTCAGCGTTTCCGCGCCCTGCTCCGGCTTTTCCTGCTTCGCGTGCAGCAGCACGAACGTCGCGCCGACGACCGGCCATGCTTCCTTGCCCGGCTGGTTCGTCAGGATCTGGTAGAACGACTTCGACCAGTTCGCGCCTGCAGCAGCGGCCTTGAACGTTTCCGTCTTCGGCTCGACCACCGTGCCCGTCGAGTTCTTCAGGGCCGTGTAGATCATGTTGTTCTTCTTGGCGTACGCCCATTCGACGTAGCCGACTGCGCCCGGCAGACGCTGCACGAAAGCTGCGACGCCGTCGTTGCCCTTGCCGCCCGTGCCCGTCGGCCAGTTGACCGTCGTGCCTTCGCCGACCTTCGACTTCCACTCGTCGTTGACCTTCGACAGGTAGTTCGTCCAGATGAAGCTCGTGCCCGAGCCGTCGGCGCGGCGAACCACGGCGATGTCCGTGTCCGGCAGCTTGACCTTCGGGTTCAGCGCGGCGATCGCCGGATCGTTCCACTTCTTGATCTTGCCGAGGTAGATGTCGCCGAGCACCGGGCCCGACAGCGTCAGTTCACCGGCCTTCACGCCCGGCACGTTGACGACCGGCACCACGCCGCCGACCACCGTCGGAAACTGGAACAGGCCTTCCTTCGCGAGCTCGTCATCCTTCAGCGGAGCGTCCGAACCGGCAAAATCGACCGTCTTCGCGACGATCTGCTTCAGGCCGCCCGACGAACCGATACCTTGGTAGTTGACCTTCGCGCCGCCGGTCTGCTGGTAGTCAGCAGCCCATTTCGTATAGATCGGCATCGCGAACGTGCTGCCTGCGCCCGTGATGTCGGCAGCGTGGGCGGCGACGGCGAAAAGCGCGCCAGCCAGGCCGGCAATCGCGGTTTGCATCAATTTCATGAGACCTCCAGTGTGTGAGCGGATGACTACGGCACCGCGAAGGTTAGGGGCTCCTCATGACGGTAATGTGACAATCAATGAAACTGGCGTGACAGTAACATGACTGGTTGAAAGGGAGTATCTGGGGTGGCGTGCGCGGTGCCCGGACCGCGCCGGAACGGCGAAGGCGGCAAGAATTGCCGGCCTGGAAGGGACGGGAGGCGACCCGTTTCACATGGGTGCGCGCGGATCGTAGCGCAGTGTCGGCGGCACGGAAAGCCGCCGCTCATGGTTGGCCCGATATCAGGGGTCTGACGATTTTTCGCCCCCCGAATACGGTAGCCGACGCGCCCTTCTTATCGGTATCGCAAACCTTTGCGTCTGACGAAATTGCGGCGCCCGAAGGCGCCGCATGCCGGTTCACCGGAAAGCCGGCGCGCGGGCGTTTGACCGCCCCGCGCCAGGCCCGTGCGTCAGGTCGTCGCCGCGCGGACCGCGTCGGCGATCGTCTCCGCATGGCGGACCGCGTCGGCGGCGTGCTGCGCTTCGACCATCACGCGCAGCACGGGCTCCGTGCCCGATGCGCGGATCAGCACGCGGCCGCTGCCGGCGAGCGCGGCTTCGGCTGCGTCGATTGCAGCGCGAATCGACGTGCTGCCCTTCCAGTCGGCGCCCGGCTTCATCCGCACGTTGATCAGCTTCTGCGGGAACAGCGTGACGCCGTCGAGCATCTGCGCGAGGGTCTGGCCGCTGCGTTTCAGCGCGGCCAGCACGAGCAGCGCCGACACGATGCCGTCGCCGGTCGAGTGGCGGTCGAGCGACAGGATGTGGCCCGAACCTTCCGCGCCGAGCTGCCAGCCGTGCTCGCGCAACTGTTCGAGCACGTAGCGGTCGCCGACTGCCGCCCGGACGAACTTCACGCCCTCGCGCTGCAGCGCGACTTCGACGGCGAGGTTCGTCATCAGCGTGCCGACCGCGCCGTCGACCTTGCCGTCGGTCGCGATCCGGTCCTTCACGAGCACGTAGAGCAGCTCGTCGCCGTTGTACAGGCGGCCGGTCGAGTCGACCACCTGCAGGCGGTCCGCATCGCCGTCGAGCGCAATGCCGAGATCGGCGTGGTTCGCGCGCACCGCGCGCACCAGCGCGTCCGGCGCGGTTGCACCGACGCCGTCGTTGATGTTGAAGCCGTTCGGCGCAACGCCGATCGGGATCACGTCCGCGCCGAGTTCGTGGAACACGTGCGGTGCGATCTGGTACGCGGCGCCGTGCGCACAGTCGATCACGAGCTTCAGCCCGCGCAGGTTGAACGCAGCCGGGAACGTGCTCTTGCAGAACTCGATGTAGCGGCCGGCCGCATCGTCAAGGCGGCGTGCCTTGCCGAGACCGTCGGACGACGCGCATTCGAGCGGCTTGTCGAGCCATGCTTCGATCGCGGCTTCGGTGTCGTCCGGCAGCTTGTTGCCGTCCGCGGAGAAAAACTTGATCCCGTTGTCGTGATACGGGTTGTGCGATGCGCTGATCACGACGCCCGCCGACAGGCGCAGCGCGCGCGTCAGGTACGCGACGCCCGGCGTCGGCATCGGGCCGGCCAGCATCACGTCGACGCCGGCCGCCGAGAATCCGGCCTCGAGCGCGGCTTCGAGCATGTAGCCCGACACGCGCGTGTCCTTGCCGATCAGCACGGTCGGACGCGAGCCTGCCGCGACATCGGCCGAGCTGGCCAGCACCTTGCCGGCCGCGTAGCCGAGACGCAACACGAAATCCGGCGTGATGGGCGCCTCGCCCACCGTGCCGCGAATGCCGTCCGTGCCGAAATATCGACGTCCCATAGCGAATCTTCCTCCTTCGTCTTCTGACTTATCGTTGCCGCGCGGCTTCGCGCACGGCATTCCAGATTTTCAGTGCATCGACCGTCGCCGCGACGTCGTGCACGCGCACGATCGCCGCCCCGCGCTCGGCCGCGCACAACGCAGCCGCCACGCTCGCCGCGACGCGCTCCATCGGCGGCTTGCCGCCGATCACCGCGCCGAGCATCGACTTGCGCGACATACCGGCAAGTATCGGATACGCGCGCCCGTCGGGCCGCGCGGGTGCCGTGTCCGGCAACGCGGCCAGCAGCGCATAGTTGTCGTCGACGACCGCCTTGCCGAACCCGAAGCCGGGATCGACACAGATCCGCTCCGGCGCAATGCCCGCGTCGCGCAGCGCCTGTGCGCGCGCGGCGAGAAAATCGCGCACGTCGGTCACGACGTCGCCGTAATCGGGTTCGCCGACCTGCATCGTCTGTGGTTCACCGAGCATGTGCATCGCGCACAACCCGCAGTTGCCTTCGCGCACCGCGTCGATCGCCCCCGGCTGGCGGAACCCCCAGATGTCGTTGATCAGGTCGGCACCAGCGGCGAGCGCCGCGCGCATCACGACCGGCTTGTAGGTATCGATCGACAGCGGCACGTTCAGCGGCCGCAGCGCTTCGACGAGCGGGATCACGCGCGCGAGTTCCTCGTCGAGCGGCACGGGCGGCGCGCCAGGGCGCGTCGACTCGCCGCCGATATCGAGGAGGTCGACGCCTTCGGCAATCATCCGCTCGGCCTGGCGCAGCGCATCGTCGCGCGCGAGGAAGCGGCCGCCGTCGGAGAACGAATCGGGCGTGGCGTTGAGGATGCCCATCACGAGCGGGCGTTCGAACGTCAGTTCGAAACGGCCGCACTGAAGTGGCGCGGGAATGAACGGGGAGGCGGAATCGGACACGAGCAACTGGCGTGAATGAATGCAAAACGGGCCGGTGTGAAGCCACACCAGCCCGTGAACGGCGCGAAAGCGGAGATTATGCCGCCGGCGAAGCAGGCGCCGGCGCGTTGCCGGGCTTCACCTCGGCGCTGCTGCCGCCACCCGACGAATCGCCGCCGACAGCCGGCGAGCTCTTCGGCGAACGCGGCGGACGGCCTTCCATGATGTCGTTGATCTGATCGGCGTCGATCGTCTCCCACTCCATCAGCGCAGCGGTCATCGCTTCGACCTTGTCGCGGTTCTCTTCGAGCAGGCGGCGCGCAAGGCCGTACTGTTCGTCGAGCACGCGGCGGATTTCCGAATCGACCTTCTGCTGCGTCGCTTCCGAGATCGTGCGCGTGAAGCCACGGCCGAACGGCGATGCATCGTTCTCGTCGTCGACATAGACCATCGGCCCGAGCGCGTCGGTCATGCCGAAACGGGCCACCATCGCGCGTGCCGTCTGCGTTGCCTTGTTGAAGTCGTCCGATGCGCCGGTGCTGACGAGGTTCATGAACAGCTCTTCCGCCACCCGGCCACCGAACAGGATCGCGAGGCGATCCAGCAGGTAGTCCTTCGAGTACGTTTCGTTGTCATGCTCCGGCAGCTGCCACGTGACACCCAGCGCGCGACCGCGCGGGATGATCGTGACCTTGTGCACGGGGTCGGCCTTCGGCAACAGCTTCGCGATCACCGCGTGGCCCGACTCGTGATAAGCGGTCGCACGCTTTGCTTCCTCGCGGATCACGGCCGACTTGCGCTCCGGACCCATGAAGATCTTGTCCTTCGCGTCTTCGAAATCCTGCATCTCGACGATCCGCTTGCCGCGGCGTGCGGCGAACAGCGCAGCCTCGTTTACGAGGTTCGCGAGATCGGCGCCCGAGAAGCCCGGCGTGCCGCGCGCGATGACTGCCGCATCGACGTCGTTCGCGATCGGTACCTTGCGCAGGTGCACACGCATGATCTGTTCGCGGCCGCGGATGTCCGGCAGGCCGACGTAGACCTGGCGGTCGAAACGGCCCGGACGCAGCAGCGCCTTGTCGAGCACGTCGGAACGGTTGGTTGCAGCGATCACGATCACGCCCGAGTTCGCCTCGAAGCCGTCCATCTCGACGAGCATCTGGTTCAGCGTCTGTTCGCGTTCGTCGTTGCCGCCGCCCATGCCGGCGCCGCGATGACGGCCGACCGCGTCGATTTCGTCGATGAACACGATGCACGGTGCGTGCTTCTTCGCCTGCTCGAACATGTCGCGCACACGGGCCGCGCCGACGCCGACGAACATTTCGACGAAGTCCGAACCCGAGATGCTGAAGAACGGCACCTTCGCCTCACCCGCGATCGCGCGGGCCAGCAGCGTCTTGCCGGTACCCGGGGGGCCGACGAGCAGCACGCCGCGCGGAATGCGACCGCCCAGCTTCTGGAATTTCTGCGGGTCGCGCAGGAAGTCGACGAGCTCGGACACTTCTTCCTTCGCTTCGTCGCAGCCCGCGACGTCGGAGAAGTTCACCGCGTTGTTGTTCTCGTCGATCAGCCGCGCGCGCGATTTCCCGAACGAGAATGCGCCGCCTTTGCCGCCCCCCTGCATCTGCCTCATCATGTAGAACCAGAACACGATGATCAGGATCGTCGGCCCGAGGTAGTACAGCGCGGACATCAGCGCATTCGGCTCGTCGTCGGCCTTGCCGCTGACCTGCACGCCGTACTTCATCAGATCGCCAACCATCCAGATGTCGCCGGGCGACACGATCTGGTATTTCTGGCCATCAGCCGGAGTGACGGTGAGGTTGCGCCCCTGAACGATGACGTTCTTGACCTTGCCGTTCTTGGCGTCGTCCATGAACTGCGAATAGGACACGCCTTCCTGGACGCGGGGCTTGTCGAACTGCTTGAACACCGTAAACAGCACCAGTGCGATCACCAGCCACACCGCTGCCTTCGAAAACATATTGTTGTTCAAAGCACCACTCCTTCACTCGTAGACGAGCGCCTACATTTTCCTTGCGGCGCCCCTCGGTCATTCTAATCCAGTCCGACCACCCTCGCCATAAGCATTGACAACCGCCGCGATAGCGCTTCGCTTGTCTGGCAAGGGCCGGAGCCCGTTTGCGGCACCTCGTTGCGCATCAGCGCGGACGTTTCAGATGCCGACCCAAAATGAACGTTTCGGACGATTTGTCGCGGGACGCCTTCGGCTTGCGCGGCGCGACGGTCTTAAACTGCTGTTTGAATTTCTCGACGATCTGGCTGTAGCCGCTGCCGTGAAAACATTTCACGAGCAGCGCACCGTCCGGCTTCAGATGGTTCTGCGCGAATTCGAGCGCCAGATCGCACAGATGCTCGATGCGCGCCGCGTCCGCCGAGGCCACGCCAGAGAGGTTGGGGGCCATGTCGGAAATAACAAGGTCCACCGCGCGCCCTTCGAGCACTTCCTCGAGCTGGTGAAGGACTTCATCCTCGCGGAAGTCGCCCTGCAGGAAGTGGACGTCGGCGATCGGCTCCATCGGCAGGATGTCGAGCGCCACGATCGTGCCGTCGATGCCGCCTTCGCGTTCCACGTCACGCTTCTTGCCCTGCGCGAGCTTGTTGCGGGCATACTGGCTCCAGCTGCCCGGCGTCGCGCCGAGGTCGACGATCACCTGGCCCGGACGGATCAGCTTGTCCTGCTCGTCGATTTCCTTCAGCTTGTACGCGGCGCGCGCGCGATAGCCCTCCCGCTGCGCCATTTTGACGTACGGGTCGTTGATGTGGTCGTGCAGCCAGTGCTGGTTGAAGCGGTTTTTTGCCATTCGAGAGAGAGATTGCTGCCAATTGCTTCGTGAAGCCGCGCTTTTAGCGGATAATACGCGTCTTCTTCGCGCGGCTGCGGCCCCTTTTCAGGCCCAAGCCGCGATTTTACGTGGTTTCGGCGCACGGCTGACGCGGTAACTTCCCGCAATCGCTTTTCAGTCAGCGCGCCCTTATTTAGATTTCGACATTTCCATGCCCGCCCTTTCGCTTTCTCCCGCCGAGCGCTCCGCGCTGCGCTCCCAGGCCCATGCGCTCAAGCCCGTCGTGCTGATCGGCGCCGAAGGGCTGACCGATGCCGTGCTGAACGAAATCAAGGTGCACCTCGACGCGCACCAGCTGATCAAGATCCGCGTGTTCGGCGACGAGCGCGACGAGCGCATCGCGATCTACGACGAGATCTGCGATCGCCTGAGCGCGGCGCCGATCCAGCACATCGGCAAGCTGCTGGTGATCTGGAAGCCCGAAGCCGCCGCAGCGGCCCCGGCTCGCGGCCGTCGTGCCGGCACGCTGCCGAGCGCGGCCGAAGCCGTCGACGACAAGAAAGGCCGTGCACCGCGCACCGTCAAGGTCGTCAAGGTGTCGCCGAACGCGAGCCCCGTGCGTCGCCCGCGGCCGACGAAGGTCGTCGTGCGCGGCAACGAGCGCGTGACGGCAGGCGGTAACGTGAAGCGCGCCAAGAAGCGCCAGGCCAGCACGAAGCGTCCGTTCCAGGACAAGTAAGCATCGGGGCGGCACGGCTGCACCGTGCCGCCACCCTGCCCGCGGGCCCGGCGTCGGCCGGGCCTGCGTGGCACTCGCCTCAGGCGTCGCGCGCCGGCAGGCGCCAGATCAGCATCAGCCCCAGCACGCTCTCGACGAGATAGAACACGCTCGAGACGCCGTGCAGCATCCCGAAGCGGCTCGCATATGGCGAGTTCGCGATATCGGTGCCTGCATCCATCGCGGCTACCCGCAGCGCGTTCATGAACGGCTGCAGCGCGAAATACCCGACCAGCACGCACACGACCATCGCGGCGACGATCCAGCGCACGCGGCGATATTCGCTGCTGCCGCGCCGCACCTGCTGGTTCGACAATACGAGCAGCAGCACGCCGCACACGACACCGAGGATCGCCTCGATACGGAACAGCTGGGCGGCGACCGAGCCGGCCGTCATCCGCTCCAGCGTCTTGAACAGCACGGGCGCGACCGCATACCCGATCGTCAGCAGGCTGCCGACCCACACGGCCGACAGCAGACGGAACACGCGATGCGGCATTACGTCGCCCCGCTTCAGATGTAGCTGACCGAGATAATTTCGTACTCGCGCACGCCGCTCGGCGCCTGCACGGCCGCGACGTCGCCTTCGGACTTGCCGATCAGCGCGCGCGCGATCGGCGAGCTGACCGAGATCAGGCCATGATCGATATCGGCTTCGTCGTCGCCGACGATCTGGTACTTGACGGTGTCGCCCGACTCGAGATCCTCGAGTTCGACGGTCGATGCGAAAACCACGCGGCCTTCGGCATCGAGCACGGTGGGATCGATGACCTGCGCGGCCGACAGCTTCGACTCGATTTCCGCGATACGACCCTCGATGAAGCCCTGCTTTTCCTTCGCGGCATCGTATTCGGCATTTTCGGACAGGTCGCCCTGTGCGCGGGCCTCCGCGATCGCGTTGATCACGGCCGGCCGCTCGACGGACTTGAGGCGCTGCAATTCATCGCGCAGTTGCTCTGCGCCACGCTTTGTCAACGGAATGGTGCTCATAAACGGCTCAATCGCTAATAACGGCTTTAAAAAAAATCACCGCGATTAAGCGCGTTTCCGATGCACTGGAAACACCGCCTAATCGCGGCACGTGTTGCTTCTACAGGTAACTGACTGCTTAGTTTAGGCGAGCGTGAAGACCTTGTAAATCATAGACTTCCAGATCCTTCAGGTAGCGCAAGCCTTCGACTGCCGCGCGCGCGCCCGACATCGTCGTGTAGTACGTGACCTTGTGTGCCTGCGCGCTCATGCGGATCGAACGCGAATCGGCGATCGCCTGGCGCGTTTCGTCGACCGTCGTGAACACGAGTGCGATCTCGCCGTTCTTGATCATGTCGACGATGTGCGGACGGCCGTCCTTCACCTTGTTCACGACCTTCACCGGCACACCGGCCGCTTCGATCGCGGCAGCCGTGCCCTTGGTTGCGACGATCGGGTAGCCGAGGTCGTGCAGCATGCGCGCGACTTCGACCGCCTTCGGCTTGTCGGCGTCCATCACGGTCAGCAGCACCGTGCCCGACTCCGGCAGGCGCGAACCGGCCGCGAGCTGCGACTTGAACAGCGCTTCGCCGAACGTCTGGCCGACACCCATCACTTCGCCGGTCGAACGCATTTCAGGCCCGAGGACCGGATCGACGGTCGGGAACTTGACGAACGGGAACACGGCTTCCTTCACGCTGAAGTACGGCGGCTCGACTTCCTTCGTCACGCCCTGCTGCGCGAGCTTCTGGCCGACCATCGCGCGCGCCGCGATCTTCGCGAGCGGCAGGCTGGTCGCCTTCGACACGTACGGCACCGTGCGCGATGCGCGCGGGTTCACTTCCAGCACGTAGATGATGTCCTGCTTCGAACCGTCCGCCTGCGGCACCTGCTGGATCGCGAACTGCACGTTCATCAGGCCGACCACGTTCAGCGCCTTCGCCATCGCGCCCGTCTGGCGCTTCAGCTCGGCCACGGTTTCCTTCGACAGCGAGTACGGCGGCAGCGAGCATGCCGAGTCGCCCGAGTGGACGCCCGCCTGCTCGATGTGCTCCATCACGCCGCCGATGAACACGGCGTCGCCGTCGCAGATGCAGTCGACGTCGCACTCGATCGCATCGTTCAGGAAGCGGTCGAGCAGCACCGGCGAATCATTCGACACCTTCACGGCCTCGCGCATGTAGCGCTCGAGGTCGCGCGGCTCGTGGACGATTTCCATCGCGCGGCCGCCCAGCACGTACGACGGGCGCACGACCAGCGGATAGCCGATTTCAGCGGCCAGCGCGAGCGCTTCGTCTTCGGCGCGCGCGGTGCGGTTCGGCGGCTGGCGCAGGCCGAGGTCCTGCAGCAGCTTCTGGAAGCGTTCGCGGTCTTCGGCCGCGTCGATCATGTCCGGCGACGTGCCGACGATCGGCACGCCGTGCGCCTCGAGGTCGAGCGCGAGCTTCAGCGGCGTCTGGCCGCCGTACTGGACGATCACGCCGACCGGCTTTTCCTTGTCGACGATCTCGAGCACGTCCTCGAGCGTCAGCGGCTCGAAGTACAGGCGATCGGACGTGTCATAGTCGGTCGACACCGTTTCCGGGTTGCAGTTGACCATGATCGTTTCGTAGCCGTCCTCGCGCATCGCGAGCGCAGCGTGCACGCAGCAGTAGTCGAACTCGATGCCCTGGCCGATCCGGTTCGGGCCGCCGCCCAGCACCATGATCTTCTTGTTGGTGGTCGGCTGCGCCTCGCACTCTTCCTCGTAGGTCGAGTACATGTACGCGGTTTTCGTCGCGAATTCGGCCGCGCAGGTGTCGACGCGCTTGTAGACCGGGCGCACGTTGAGTTCGATGCGGCGCTTGCGGACGTCTTCCGGCGTCGCGCCGAGCAACTTCGCGAGGCGGCGGTCGGAGAAGCCGCTCTGCTTCAGGTAGCGCAGCTCGTCGAACGTCAGCGATGCGAGCGTGCGGCCGGCGAGCGCCTTTTCCTTCAGGACGATCTGCTCGATCTGCTCGAGGAACCACGGATCGATCGCGGTTTCCGCGAAGATTTCCTGGGCCGTCATGCCGATGCGGAAGGCATCGCCGACGTACCAGATGCGGTCCGGGCCCGGCTCGTGGATCTCGATTGCGATCTCGTCGCGGTCGGTCGACTTCTCGTCGAGACCGTCGACACCGACTTCGAGGCCGCGCAGCGCCTTCTGGAACGATTCCTGGAACGTGCGGCCGATCGCCATCACTTCGCCGACCGACTTCATCTGCGTCGTCAGGCGCGAATCGGCTTCGCGGAATTTCTCGAACGCGAAGCGCGGGATCTTCGTGACGACGTAGTCGATCGTCGGCTCGAACGACGCCGGGGTCTGGCCGCCGGTGATTTCGTTCTTCAGCTCGTCGAGCGTGTAGCCGACTGCCAGCTTCGCCGCGACCTTCGCGATCGGGAAGCCGGTGGCCTTCGACGCGAGCGCCGACGAACGCGACACGCGCGGGTTCATTTCGATGACGACCATGCGGCCGTCGCGCGGGTTGATCGAGAACTGCACGTTCGAGCCGCCCGTGTCGACGCCGATCTCGCGCAGCACCGCGAGCGATGCGTTACGCAGGATCTGGTATTCCTTGTCGGTGAGCGTCTGCGCCGGCGCGACCGTGATCGAGTCGCCGGTGTGCACGCCCATCGGGTCGAGGTTCTCGATCGAGCAGACGATGATGCAGTTGTCGGCGCGGTCGCGCACGACTTCCATCTCGTATTCCTTCCAGCCGAGCAGCGACTCTTCGATCAGCAGCTCGCGCGTGGGCGAGAGATCCAGGCCGCGCTTGCAGATCTCTTCGAACTCTTCGCGGTTGTATGCAATGCCGCCGCCCGAGCCGCCGAGCGTGAACGACGGACGGATCACGACCGGGTAGCCGCTGCCGCCGGTGAGCGCCATGATCTCGGCGTGCACCTGGGTCGCTTCTTCCATCGAGTGCGCGACGCCCGACTTCGCGGAGCCGAGACCGATCTTGGTCATCGCGTCCTTGAACTTCTGGCGGTCTTCCGCCTTGTCGATCGCTTCCGGCGACGCGCCGATCAGCTCGACGCCGAACTTCTCGAGCACGCCGTGGTGGTGCAGGTCGAGCGCGCAGTTCAGCGCAGTCTGGCCGCCCATCGTCGGCAGGATCGCGTCCGGGCGCTCCTTCTCGATGATGCGCGCGACGACTTCCCACGTGATCGGCTCGATGTAGGTCACGTCGGCCGTGTTCGGGTCGGTCATGATCGTCGCCGGGTTGCTGTTGACGAGAACGACCTTGTAGCCCTCCTCACGCAACGCCTTGCAAGCCTGCGCGCCCGAATAGTCGAACTCGCACGCCTGGCCGATGATGATCGGGCCGGCGCCGATGATGAGGATGCTCTTGATGTCTGTGCGTTTTGGCATGGCTTGTGAATTCAATAAGTAATCGTTGTCGTGGGTCGGCCGGCTGCGCTCAGCTCATCGTGGCGAGCGCGAGCTTCACCGAGAAACCGATGAACAGGCCGCCCACGCTGCTCGCCGCGCCTGCTGCAAGCTTGCGGCGGCGGCGGAAGTGCTCGGCAAGGCGCGCACCCGCGAAGATCAGCGTGCTCAGGTACAGGAAGCTCGCGCATTGCGCGATTGCCCCGAGCACGACGAACGACAGCGCGGGATGCGGGAATGCCGGGTCGACGAACTGGATGAAGAACGAGATGAAGAACAGGATCGCCTTCGGATTCAGCAGGCTCACGATCAGCGCCTTGCGGAACGGCCGCTCGCCGTCGACCGCGGGCGGCACGTCGGCCGTCGCATGGGCCGGCGCGCGCAGCTTCTGCCACGCGCTGCGCAGCATGCCGGTACCGATGTAGAGCAGATACGCGGCGCCGCCGTACTTGACGACGGAGAACAGCAGCGGATTCGCCTTCAGCAGCGACGCGACGCCGGCGGCGGACAGCACCATCAGCACCGTGTCGCCGACGAACACGCCGCACGCCGCGCGATAGCCGGCCCTCACGCCGCGCTGCGCCGCGAGCGACAGCACGTACATCGAGTTCGGCCCCGGCAGCAGGATGATGAAGATCACGCCGAACACGTAGGTCCAGATATCCGTGATGCCGAGTGCGTGGCCGAACATGATGCGAATCTCCCGTCCTTGGGTTGCGTCGGTGACGTTAAGCGTTGCGCTGCTTCGCCGCGTCCATCAGCGCGGTGAAACGGTCGAACAGGTAGCCGATGTCGTGCGGGCCGGGCGACGCTTCCGGGTGGCCCTGGAAGCAGAATGCCGGCTTGTCGGTCAGCTCGAAGCCCTGCAGCGTGCCGTCGAACAGCGACACGTGCGTCACGCGCGCGTTGGCCGGCAGCGAATCGGCATCGACCGCGAAGCCGTGGTTCTGCGACGTGATCACGACCCGGCCGTCGCCGAGATCCTTCACCGGGTGGTTCGCGCCGTGGTGGCCCGTCTTCATCTTCAGCGTCTTCGCGCCGACCGCGAGGCCCATGATCTGGTGACCCAGGCAGATGCCGAAGGTCGGCACGCCGCGCGCGATGAATTCCTTCGTGGCCGCGATCGCGTAGTCGCACGGCTCCGGATCGCCAGGGCCGTTCGACAGGAACACGCCGTCCGGATTCAGCGCGAGCGCATCTTCCGCGCTCGCCTGTGCCGGCAGCACCGTCACGTGGCAGCCGCGCTCCGCGAGCATGCGCAGGATGTTGTACTTGACGCCGAAATCGTACGCGACGACGCGGTACTTCGGCGCTTCCTGCATGCCATAGCCGCCTTCGAGGCGCCATTCGGTCTGCTTCCACTCGAACGGCTTCGTGGTCGACACGACCTTCGCGAGATCCATGCCCGCGAGACCCGGGAACGAGCGTGCGAGCTCGATTGCCTTCGCTTCGTCGTCCGAGCCCGTCAGGATGCAGCCGTTCTGCGCGCCCTTGTCGCGCAGGATGCGGGTCAGCTTGCGGGTGTCGATGCCGGCGATCGCGACGACGCCTTCGTCGCGCAGGTAGTCGCCGAGCGTGCGGTCCATGCGGAAATTCGATGCGAGCGACGGCAGATCACGGATGATCAGGCCGGCGGCATGGACTTTCGTGGCTTCGACGTCTTCGGCGTTGACGCCGACGTTGCCGATATGCGGGTAGGTGAGCGTGACGATCTGGCGCGAGTAGCTCGGATCAGTCAGGATTTCCTGATAGCCGGTGATCGCGGTATTGAACACGACTTCGCCGATCGTGTGGCCTTCGGCCCCGATCGAATAACCACGAAAGACCGTGCCGTCGGCGAGTGCAAGCAAGGCGGGAGTAAAAGACGGCAACACGGGAGGCTCCTTGGGGAACACCCAGCTGCCGACCTGTTTACCCTGCCGCGCGAGCGCCGCGCTGCGTGGGCGCGCGTGGTCGCTTGCTGGACGCGGCCTGTGCTGTCGAGACGCGAACCCGGCGCGTGGCGCACGAGGTTTCGCGGCATCGCCCGGCAGGCGGCGTGCGGCGGATGAACGGGATGAATGAGGTAGGCGCTAGGGTGCGAGGTTGATCAGCACAAACTTTCAAATTATAGCCTGAAAATGGCCTTATCTTCAATCAATATGGCCGTCCGATCGTGCGCGCTGCGACGCCCTGCGGCGCGCAGCAACGCGCTGCGGCCCCGTTTACGTGGCCGCCCTACCCGTCAGCGTACCGCCGGATCAGTGCGCTTGGCCAGCACCGCGCGCGGGCCAGACGTACCAGACCGCGCTCGCGAGCTGCAGCGCGAGCAGCACGCCCCACGCGGCGAAGTGCGCGGCAGCCGGATAGTGGCCGTCGACCGCGGGCCAGTGCGACAGCACCGCGCCGACACCGATCTGGAACGCAAAGATCAGCAGGAAAATCACGAGCGTGAGCGTCGTGTTCGCGCGGCCGATCAGGTGGGCAGGAAAATGGCCGGCCATCACCGCGTAGGTCAGGATGCCGACGCCGCCGAACATCCCGTAGGCGGCCCACAGCACGGCAGGCGGTAACGGCACGCGCGCGACGATCGCGGCCTGCGTCGCGACGAACAGCGCCATGCCGACGCCGCAGAACGCGTACACGGACACGCCGCGCCGCTCGAGCACGCGCGCCGCCGCGCCGAAGCCGACGCAGCCGGCCATCATCGCGAAACCGAGCACCGACACGAGGCGCGCAGCATGCGGCGCATCGAACCCCGCGGCGTCGCGCAGGTACGGCCCGACCCACAGCGACTGCATCGCGTAGAACACGCCCTGCGTGACGACGGAGAACGACGAGATCTTCCAGAACGCGCGGCTGCTCAGGATGTGCCACGTGCCCTTGAACTGGCTGACGAGCCCGCCCTGGTGGCGCACCTGCTTCGCTTCCGGCGCGCCCAGGCCGATCGACGCCGCGACGATCACAGTCAGCACCGCGAGGCCGAAACAGATCGCGCGCCAGCTCGTCCAGCCGAGCAGCCAGGTCAGCGGCGAGCCCACCATCACGCCGCCAAGGCCGCCCACGGCCATCACGAGGCCGTTGACGAGCGGCAGCCGGCCAACCGGGAAATGCTGCGCGAGCGCCTTGAACGCCGCGCCGAGACACACCGATACGCCGACGCCGATCAGCAGCCGGCCAACCATCATCGTGCCGAGGCCGTGCGCGGCGCCGAACACGGCCGCACCCGCGGCCGCGAACAGCAGCATGCCGGCCGTCACGCGGCGCGGGCCGAAGTGATCGAGCATCACGCCGGCCGGGATCTGCGCGCCCGCGAAGCCGAGGAAATAGAGACTGGTGAGCAGGCCGAGATCGGCGGCCGACAACCCGAGCTCGTGCGTGACGAACGGCGCGAAGCCCAGATTGACGCCGCGAAACACATACGACACGAAATACCCGACCGAAAACAGCGCGAGCACCCTCACCTGCACCGACGACATCGCTTCCCCTTGTTATAAAGAAGACATGCGACGCAGCGCCCCCGCGCCGCGCACAAACAAAAACGCCGTCACCTCGGTGACGGCGTTTCGTCGCATTTCGTCGGATGATAGCGCAATCGCGCGAACCGGGCCGGCCGCACGATGCGTTCGCGACTGCGTTACTTCTTCTTGCCCTTGAGCGCTGCGGCCTTGGCCGGCGCCGCTTTCGCGGGCGCCGCCTTCGCCGATTTGGCCGCCGGCTTCGCCGCGCCGCGCTTCGCGCCGTGCGACTTGCCGCCCACCGCCAGGCTCGCGCGCTCGATATGCGCACCGCCGGCCGACGTCGCGATCCGCTCCGGACCGGGTTCCGCCGGCACCGAACGGCCGACCGGCACGTGCAGCACGAGCGCCTGGCCCGGCATCGCGAGATCGCGGTGCGTGCGGTTCCACGCCTTGAGCTGGCCGACCGACACGCCGTAGCGGCCGGCGATCGCCGCCATCGACTGCTTGCGGCGCACGCGGATCAGCATCTTGCGCGTGTCGGGTACGTCGGGTTCCATCGCGAGCGCGCCGTTTTCGGCGACGTCGGCGCTGATGTCCTCGTCGTCGTCGTCGCCGCGCGGCACGACGATCGTCGAGCCCGGCTTCAGGCGCATGCCTGCCGGAATCTTGTTGATCGACATCAGCGTATCGGCGTCCACGCCGATCTTCTCGGCGATCGCGGCCGGCCGCGCACGCTCGCTGACCGTATAGGTGGTCCACGACGAAAGCTGGCCGTTGTACCCCTTCAGGTTCTTCTCGAAGGCCGATGCGTTGTCGAACGGCAGCAGGATCTGCGGCTCGGTCGCGCCGAGGATCACCGGCTTCGAGAACGACGGGTTCAGCGAGCGGAATTCGTCGAGCGGCAGGTTCGCGAGCTTCGCGGCGACCGCGACGTCGATGTCGCGCGACGTCGTGACCGTCACGAAATACGGGTGGTTCGGGATGTCCGGCAGCGTCAGGCCATACTGCTTCGGGCTCGCGATGATGTTCTTCACCGCCTGCAGCTTCGGCACGTAGTTGCGCGTCTCGTTCGGCATCCGCAGGCTCAGGTAGTCGGTCGGCAGGCCGGCCGCCTGGTTGCGCGCGATCGCGCGCTGCACGTTGCCCTCGCCCCAGTTGTACGCGGCCAGCGCGAGATACCAGTCGCCGAACATGTCATGCAGGCGCGACAGGTAGTCGAGCGCGGCGCTCGTCGACGCGAGCACGTCGCGGCGCTCGTCCTGCCACATGTTGCGCTTCAGGTTGTACGTGCGGCCCGTGCCGGGCATGAACTGCCACATGCCGGCCGCCTTCGCGACCGACAGCGCCTGCGGGTTGTACGCGGACTCGATGAACGGCAGCAGCGCGAGCTCGGTCGGCATGTGACGCGCCTCGAGCTCCTCGACGATGTGATACAGGTACTTCTGCGAGCGCTCGGTCATGCGCTGCACGTAATCCGGGCGCTGCGTGTACCACGTGGTCTGCATGTCGACGAGGTCGGTCTGCAGGTCGGGCATCTGGAAACCGCGGCGGATGCGGCCCCAGAGATCCGAGTCGGCACTGGTCAGGTCGCCGACGGATTGCTTGTCGACGTCGACAGTTTCTTTGGCGGTGGCTGATTTACGGAGGTAGTTGGACGTCGCCTGCGAATCGGCGGCGTTGTTGGCGACAGGGGCCTGGCTCGCACAAGCGGCGAGTAGCAGAACCACCATCGCACTCAATATAAGTCGCATGAAAATCTCGGCTTCCGACGGCTGGAAATTGCAGGCGATACTACGGAAGTGCGTGCTTCACGTCAATAAAAACACCGAAAACTCAGCGAAATCCTACATTTGGAGCAATTTTTACAGACACCGCTTGAGCTTTGGAGTCCTCCGAAAATCATCATCGGAACCGGTTTTTCCACTCGCGCATCAGCGTGAACGCCGTCAGACGATCCGGCACCGTTTCGTGCAGCTCGGCCTCGAGCGTCGCGCGGATCACCTCGCTGTCCGCCCGCATGAACGGGTTGACGGCACGTTCATGCGCGATCGTAGTGGGCAGTGTCGGCACGCCGCGCGCGCGCAGCGCCTGCGCGGCGTCGCGCCACCCGGCGAGCGCCGCATTGCCGGGCTCGCACGCGAGCGCGAAGCGGATGTTGGACAGCGTGTATTCGTGTGCGCAATGCACGTGCGTGTCGCCCGGCAGCGCCGCGAGCGCATCGAGCGATGCAAGCATCTGCGCGGGCGTGCCTTCGAACAGGCGGCCGCAGCCGCACGAGAACAGCGTGTCGCCGCAGAACACGTGCGGCGCCGCGGCGCCCTGCCCGGCCGCCTGGAAATAGGCGATGTGGCCGCGCGTATGGCCCGGCACGTCGAGCACGTCGAACGTGGCGGCCGGCGCGTCGAGCGTCACGCGCGCGCCGCCCGAGAGCGGCTGCGTGACCACGCCGATCGCCTCGGCCGCAGGGCCGTAAACGGCGAGCGGAACGTCGTCCGGTTGGCTATCGCGCAGTGCCGCGACACCGCCGACGTGGTCGGCGTGATGGTGCGTGAGTAAAATAGCGGTCAACCGCCAGCCTCGTTCGGCAAGAACGCGGCGCACCGGCGCGGCTTCACCCGGATCGACGGCGATCGCATCGCGGCCGTCCGAGACGAGCCAGATATAGTTGTCTTCGAATGCCGGAACCGGCACGTATTCCAGCTCGTTCATGGGCGCGCAATCATCGTTATGTCTGACCGTCAAATTATAGACTGGCCCGCCTGGACCGACTCGCCGCCCGGCCGCTACGTGCTGGACTGGGAGCAGGCGCAGCTCGACCGGATCGTGTCCGACGTCTTCGGGTTCCACGCGCTGCAGCTCGGCCTGCCGCAGCTCGACGCGCTGCGCGAGAACCGCATGCCGTATCGCGGCCTCGTGCTCGATCCGGCGAGCGGCGCGAGCGCGCCGTACCAGTATCCGTGGGCACGCGAAGCGCATGCGCCCGAGCACGCGCCCGACGGCCGCAGCACGACCTGGTGCGACCTGCTCGACCTGCCGTTCGAGTCGCAGAGCGTCGACCTGATCGTGATGCCGCACACGCTAGAATTCACGTCCGACCCGCACCGCCTGCTGCGCGAAGCCGAGCGCGTGCTGATGCCGGAAGGCCAGCTCGTGATCACCGGCTTCAATTCGCTCAGCCTGTGGGGCATGCGGCAATCGTTCGGGCGCATGGCGAACCGTCCGTTCGTGCCGGCCACGCGCGACCAGATCGCGTTCATCCGGCTCAAGGACTGGATCAAGCTGCTCGGCTTCGACCTCGAACGCGGCCGCTTCGGCTGCTACCGGCCGCCGCTCGTCACCGACAAGTGGCTGGCCCGCTACGGCTTCATGGAAGCCGCCGGCGACCGCTGGTGGCCGATCTTCGGCGCCGTCTACATGGTGACGGCCGTCAAGCGCGTGCGCGGCATGCGCCTCGTCGGCCAGATCAGGATGAAGAAGCCCGTGCTCGCGCCGGGCCTGACGCCGGCGGCCTCCCCGACCACTCATCAAGAACATTCATGACAACCGACACCATCGACATCTATACCGACGGCGCCTGCAAGGGCAACCCCGGCCCCGGCGGCTGGGGCGCACTGATGCGCTACGGCGACAAGGAGAAAGAGCTGTTCGGCGGCGAGCCCAACACGACCAACAACCGCATGGAGCTGATGGGCGTGATCGCCGCGCTCGAAGCGCTGAAGCGGCCGTGCCAGGTGATCGTGCATACCGACTCGCAATACGTGCAGAAAGGCATCAGCGAGTGGATCCACGGCTGGAAGAAAAAGGGCTGGGTCACCGCGGCGAAGACACCCGTGAAGAACGCCGACCTGTGGAAGCGGCTCGACGCGCTCGTCGCGCAGCACGAGGTCGAGTGGCGCTGGGTCAAGGGTCACGCCGGCCATCCCGAAAACGAGCGCGCGGACGCGCTCGCGAATCGCGGCGTCGAATCGCTCACGGCCTGAACGCGGGCCGCTCCCCTGTTTCCTTCGTTTTTCCCGACATGCGCCAGATCATTCTCGATACCGAAACCACCGGCCTGAACGCCCGCACGGGCGACCGCCTCATCGAAATCGGCTGCGTCGAGCTGCTGAACCGGCGGCTCACCGGCAACAACCTGCACTTCTACGTGAACCCCGAGCGCGACAGCGATCCGGGCGCACTGGCGGTGCACGGGCTCACGACCGAATTCCTCAGCGACAAGCCGAAATTCGCGGAAGTCGCCGACCAGATTCGCGACTTCGTGAAGGACGCCGAGCTGATCATCCACAACGCACCGTTCGACCTTGGCTTCCTCGACGCCGAATTCGCGCGGCTCAACCTGCCGCCATTCACCGAGCATTGCGGCGGCGTGATCGACACGCTGGTGCAGGCCAAGCAGATGTTCCCCGGCAAGCGCAACTCGCTCGACGCGCTGTGCGACCGCTTCGGCATCAGCAACGCGCACCGTACGCTGCACGGCGCACTGCTCGACTCGGAGCTGCTCGCCGAGGTGTATCTCGCGATGACGCGCGGCCAGGACAGCCTCGTGATCGACATGCTCGACGACGCGGGCGCCGACGGCGGTGCAGCGAACGGCCAGCGCGTGTCGCTCGCCGCGCTCGAGCTGCCCGTGGTGGCCGCGAGCGACGACGAGCTCGCCGCGCACCAGGCGCAGCTCGACGAACTCGACAAGTCGGTCAAGGGCACGTGCGTGTGGCGCACGTCCGCCGACGCGGGCGCCGCCGAAACGGCTTGAAGCAGAAACGGCACGCGGCACGCGCCGCGGCCGCGCTCACGCGCGCGGCTGCAGCGCGATGACCGCCATCCCGCCGAGCGCGAGCGCCGCGCCGGCCACATCCCAGCGGGTCAGCGCAACGCCGTCGACTACCCGCAGCCAGACCAGCGCCACCGCGATATACACCCCGCCGTACGCGGCATAGGTGCGCCCCGCCGCGCTCGGGTGCAGCGTCAGCAGCCACGCGAACAGCGCGAGCGACAGCACGGCCGGCACCAGCAGCCACACCGGCCGGGCCTCCTTCAACACGAGCCAGGGCAGGTAGCAGCCGACGATTTCGGCCAGCGCGGTGGCGGCGAACAGCGCCGCGATCCTCATCAGTTCGGTCATCCGGTTCCTCGTGAATTCGCCCCCGTCACCGGGGGCTGCACGGCCCCGCCGCGCGCCGCCGATCATACCCGAGCCGCCTCCGCCGGACGCCCCGCCAGACGGGCGTTTCCCGGCAATTTGCACGATCATCCGTCATCGTGCTATCATGTCGCCTGTTTCAACATTCAATCTCTGTCTATTCGATTTCGATAGAAGTCCGTCCGCGCGTTGCGGGACAGTGCTTCGACCGAAATTGCACCCACAGGAAAGCCCGCCCGACAGGCCCGCTTTTCTCGTTTCGTTGCCCCTCCGGGGCGCTTGCCGGAACGCCGGACCGATCGTCCGCACCGGCATCTGCCGCCAGCATCACGCGGCCCATTCTTCATGAGCGCACTGTCGCGATGGCCCATCGGGCCCGCGTCGAAGCAGCCCCTTACGGCCCTTTGCTGCCTGTCATGCAGTAAGCGCTTAATGGCCTGCCCCGACGCGCCGCACTCGACACCGCGCTCGCCGGCAAACCGTGTCGGACGGCCCGCCCGTTCGGCGCAGTCAAAGGAGTGCATGACCTTGACCGCAACACACGTCAGCCCGACCGCTGCTTCTTCCTCCGCTTCGTCGTCCGGCGAAGCTCCGCTCGCTGCGGACGACATCACCGTCGTCGACCAGAGCCTCCTCAAGCGCGCCGTCAGCGCAATGGCCATCGGCAATGCGATGGAATGGTTCGACTTCGGCGTCTACAGCTATATCGCCGTCACGCTCGGCAAGGTGTTCTTCCCGTCGAGCAGCCCGTCCGCGCAGCTGCTCGCGACCTTCGGCACGTTCGCGGCCGCGTTCCTCGTGCGCCCGCTCGGCGGCATGGTGTTCGGCCCGCTCGGCGACCGCATCGGCCGCCAGCGCGTGCTCGCCGCCACGATGATCATGATGGCCGTCGGCACCTTCGCGATCGGCCTGATCCCCAGCTATGCGTCGATCGGCATCATGGCGCCCGTGCTGCTGCTCGTCGCGCGTCTCGTGCAGGGCTTCTCGACCGGCGGCGAATACGGCGGTGCGGCCACCTTCATCGCCGAATTCTCGACCGACAAGCGCCGCGGCTTCATGGGCAGCTTCCTCGAGTTCGGCACGCTGATCGGTTACGTGCTGGGCGCCGGCGTCGTCGCGCTGCTCACCGCGTCGCTGTCGCAGGAAGCGCTGCTGTCGTGGGGCTGGCGCGTGCCGTTCCTGATCGCGGGCCCGCTCGGCCTGATCGGTCTCTACATCCGGATGAAGCTCGAGGAAACGCCCGCGTTCAAGCGCCAGGCCGAAGAGCGCGAAGCGCAGGACAAGGCCGTGCCGAAGGCGCGCTTCCGCGAAACGCTGATGCGCAACTGGCGTGCCCTGCTGCTGTGCGTCGGCCTCGTGCTGATCTTCAACGTGACCGACTATATGGTGCTGTCGTACCTGCCGAGCTTCATGTCGTCGACGCTGCACTTCGACGAGTCGCACAGCCTCGTGCTCGTGCTGATCGTGATGGTGCTGATGATGCCGCTGACGCTCGCCGCCGGCCGCCTGTCCGACCGGATCGGCCGCAAGCCCGTGATGCTCGCGGGCTGTGTCGGCCTGCTGGCGCTGTCGATCCCGTCGATGATGCTGATCCATGCGGGCACCACGGCGTCGGTGTTCGGCGGCCTGCTGATCCTCGGCGTGCTGCTGTCGTGCTTTACCGGCGTGATGCCGTCGGCGCTGCCGGCGCTGTTCCCGACCGAGATCCGCTACGGCGCGCTCGCGATCGGCTTCAACGTGTCGGTGTCGCTGTTCGGCGGCACGACGCCGCTCGTCACCGCGTGGCTCGTCGACGTCACGCACAACCTGATGATGCCCGCGTACTACATGATGGGCGCCGCCGTGATCGGCATCGTGTCGGTCGTCGCGCTCGCCGAAACCGCGCGCCAGCCGCTCAAGGGCTCGCCGCCGGCCGTCGCGACGCGCCGCGAAGCCCATCAGCTCGTGCGCCAGATGCGCGAGGACGACGAATCGGAGATGTACAGTGTCGTGTCGCCGGCACGCGCCTGAGCGTCGCCCATGAAAAAGCCCCGGCCGAAGCCGGGGCCCGATCGAACCCGATCCGCCCGACCGGCTTGCGCCGGCCGGGCTTTTTTTATCCATGCGCAGCAAGCGCCGTCATGCCTGCGCTTCGCAGTGGCGGCAGAAAATCAGCGCACGCGAGCGCGACACGGCTGCCTGGGCACCGCGCGCCGCGACGATCAGCCCGACCTGACCGAGATTGAAATCGCGCTCGACCATCAGTTGCGTCAGCGCGGCTAGCGGCAACACGAAGGACGGGTGGTACAGGCTCGATTCGATCAAGGCTTTCATCATGGGCTCCATCAGGCAATGCATATTCGATGGAGTGGATTCTAGGGACCGGTTGCTTCCGGATAAACAGCGCGATTGCGAAGTCACTTGTCAGCCGCCGAGAACAATCGGCAAAGGCTTGCCCGGCAAGGCCGAGCGGGCGGCGGGCAGCGGGCGGGGCCGCGTCGCGCGCCGCCGCGACGCCTAGACGAGTGGCGTTTCGACGAACGCCGGCAGCGCTTCCGCCCGCGCCGAATGCGCGGCCAGTGCCGGATAACGGGCCGAATCGATCCGCGCGAGCGCCGGATAGTCGGCCGCCATGAACTGCGTGAAGCGCCATGCCACTGCGGCCGTCACGTCGGACTGCAGCAGGCGCGCACCACCGAACCAGCCGTTCGCGGCTGCGACGAGCGGCTCCAGTGCGCCGTACGCGCCCTCGATCTGGCTCAGCACGCGCTCGAGCCACGGCGCGTGCTGCTTGTCGGCCGGACGCAGCGCCTGCTCGTAGACGACCTGCACGGTCTTCTCGGCGGCCGCCAGCGCGAAGCCGACCGGCACGAGCGCACGCAGCCGGGCATCGGCGGCATCGGGCAGCAGGCGCCGCTCGGGTGCGACCAGGTGATCGAGATAGTCGACGATCAGCGACGAGTCGAGCAGCGTCGCGCCGTCGCCGGTCACGAGCGTCGGCGCCTTGACGACCGGGTTGATCGCCCTGAACTGCTCGAAATGACGGAACACCGAAATCGACTCGTGCTCGAACGGGAGGTCGAGCAGCTTCGCCGAAATGGCGACACGGCGTACGAACGGGGAATCCAGCATGCCGATCAGCTTCATCGCAAACGCTCCGCTTGAGGGGAATGGGATCGACGACTGTAGCAGCGTCGCGCGGCGTCGCCTAGGGCCCGTTCCCGCCGGCAACGGGCTTGCGCCGGCACCACGAATGCGTTCGCCGAAATAGCGGAACGCGCAGGGCCTGCCTTCGCGCCTTCGCGCCTTCGCGCCCTCGCAGCCTCGCAGCCTCGCATCCTCGCGCCCGTGCGCCCTTGCGCTTGATACGCACACCCGGTCGCGCGCGGGGCTCACGTTGTCCGGCCACAGTGACCATAATGCAAGTTCACGCCCCTTCCGCCCCAAGGTTCGCCATGTGGTATGCCCTCGTCGAGCAGCAGCGGGAATGGATGCGCGCCTGGCGCGCGGCGACGCGGCACGCGTTCGACGCGTGGCCCGCGGCCACGCTGCCGCACGCCGCGTCGTCGTGCTACGACGACCTGTTCGAGCCGCTGCTCGGGCCGCCGGACGGGCCGCCGCGCTTCGACATCGGGTGGCCGGCCGTCGGCGAGCGCGTCGTCGCGCACACGCCGTTCTGCGACCTGCGGCGCTTCGCGCGTGCCGATGCGCGACGCACGGTGCTGCTGTGCGCCCCGCTCGCCGGACATGCGGCCGTGATGATGCGGGAAACCGTCGAGACGCTGCTCGCGGACGGCGACGTCTGCGTGACCGACTGGCGCAATGCGCGCGACGTACCGCTCGCGTCGGGCCGCTTCGGGCTCGACGAGTATGTCGCGACGCTCGACGGCTTCGTCGACGGGCTCGCGCACGACGACCGGCCGCTGCATGTCGTCGCCGTGTGCCAGGCGACCGTGCCGGCGCTCGGCGCGCTCGCGTTGCGTGCCGCGCGCGGCCTGGCACTGCCCGCGAGCGTCACGCTGATCGGCGGCCCGCTCGACGCGCGCCGAAACCCGAGTGCGCTCGGCACCGCCGCCGCCGCCCATTCGCTCGGCTGGTGCCGCCGCCACCTGATCGACGTCGTGCCGCCCGGCTTCGCGGGGCATGGCCGACACGTATTTCCGACCTATCTGCAGCAGGGGGAGATCGCGCTCGTGTACCCGCAGCGCTTCCTGTCGCTGATCGAAGCGTACGCGCTGGCCGCATCGCGCTTCGACATGGCCGGGCTCGCCGGCGCGCGGCGTGCGCTGCTCGAATACACGGCGCTGCTCGACATGCCGGCCGACTATTTCCTCGATACGGTCGATATCGTGTTCCAGCGCATGAGCCTGGCGCACGGCACGTGGGACGTGGGCGGCCAGCGTGTCGATCCGGCCGCTTTGCGCGGCATCGTGCTGCTGACCGTCGAAGGCGCGTGCGACGCGGTCACGGGCGCCGGCCAGACGCATGCGGCGCTCGACCTGTGCAGCGGCCTCGCCGACGACGAGCGCTATCGCATCGACATCGACGACTGCGATCACTACGGGCTGTTTACGGGGGCGCGCTGGCACGGGGATGTCCATCCGATGCTGCAGCGCGTGTTCGCGTGGGCCGAAACCCGCCGCCCTCGCCCGCGCCGCATCAGGCGGACGTGAACCCGCGTCAGAGCCGGGCCGCGTCGAGCAAAGCCCGGACCTCGTCGTCGCTCGTCTGCTCGAAGCGTCCGTAGAACTGGCTGATCCCGAAGAACGGCAGCGGCAGCGACACCGTGACGAACGCGTCGGCCAGATCGTCGAACGCATGCCGTGCGCCCGCCGGCGCGACCGGCGCAGCCGCCACGATCCGCGCCGGATGGCGCTCGCGCAACGCCTGCAGCGCGACGCGCATCGATGCGCCGGTCGCGACGCCGTCGTCGACGACGATCGCGATGCGACCTTCGACCGGCAGCGGCGGCGCCGCACCCCGATACAGCGCTTCGCGGCGATGCAGTTCGACCGTCTCGCGCGCGATTACGTCGGCGAGCTGTTCGCCGGACACGTTCATCGAGCGGAGCACCGAACGCTGCAGATGAATCGCGCCGCCCGTCGCGATCGCACCCATCGCGAGCTCGGGATCGTACGGCACGCCGAGCTTGCGCACGACCAGCACGTCGAGCGGCGCGCGCAGCCCGCAAGCGATCGGATAGGCGACGGGCACGCCGCCGCGCGGCAAGGCGAGCACGACGACGTCGCTCCGCCCCGCGTAATCGCACAACGCGCCGGCCAACTGGCGGCCGGCATCGGCGCGATCGGCAAAACACTCGAACACGATCGGCTCCCTGCCGTTGCGCCGGATACGCGAAACCCGCGTCGGCGCCTGTCAACGAGCATGGTTCATCGGCAGCGCCGATGCAAGCAGGGTCATACCGGCGCGCATGGCGCCGAAGGAAATGGTCAGAGGCCGCCGGCCTGCCGGTACAGCCGCCAGAACGACTGTGCGTAGGATTGCGCAAGCTCGGGCGCGCGCTGGAACACGTTCACCGTTTCCGCATGCGCGGCCGCGCCTTCCGACAGCGTCGTCAGCGCGACGCTGTCGTCGACGATCACGAAGCGCGGCGCAGGATCGCCGTGCCGCGAATCGATCGCCACGTCGATACCCGACGACTTCAGATAGCCCGCGCCGCTGTACCTGCCCGCGCGCGGCGAACGCACGAGCACGACACGCACCTCGATCCCGCGCGAGCGGGCCGCATGCAGCGCGCTCGCGACCGCCGGCGGCACGTGCGTATAACCCGCCAGCAGCACGCGATGCTGCGCCTGCTCGATCAGGTCGACGGTCGCGTCGGCCGCCGCGTTGTCATACGAAAAGTATGTGCCGACCGATGCGGCATCGGACGGAATCTGGGCGGCGTGGGCGCTCGCTGCGCAGCAGAGCGCGGCGAGAAGGAAGGCGGCTGGTCTCATGGCGGGCGCCATTGTAGCGACGCCAATTCGCGTGGCAAGCGCCGGTTGCGATGCTGCTGCGCCGGCGCAACACACAGTGCAAAACCGGTACCCGGCGAACGGGTAACAGCCCGTTTTTCACGCCGTCGATCAGCCTGCCGCGACGCGCGCGAGCCAGCTCGCCACGCCGTCGACGGAACGGAAATCCGCGAGGCTGCGGGCCGGTAGCGCCGGATATGCGCCACCGGCCATCTCGGCCAGCGCGCGGCCGGGGCCGAGCTCGAGGAATGCGGTCGCACCGGCCTCCACGCAGGCGGCAAGACAGGCCGCCCACTCGACCGGCTCCGCGATCTGCCGGGCCAGCTTGTCGAGGCCTGTGTCGATATCGAGCACCGATGCGCCGTCGATGCCCGAAAACAGCCGCGTGCCGGGCAGCGGCCGCCGCACGTGCGTCGCGGCGAGCGACGCGCGAAACACCGGCACGGCCTCGGCGAGCCGGCGCGTGTGCGACGCGATCCGCACGCAGACCGGCGCGACGCGCAGCGCATCAACGGCGCCGCCATGCCGCGGAATAACGCCGATGCGCGCGGGCCGGTCGTCGTGCCAGCGCAGCGGCATCCGGTGGCCCTGCTTCAGCAGCGAGAAGTCG
>NZ_JAAGPP010000181.1:0-15360 GCF_017104975.1 Burkholderia sp. Ac-20344 | reverse complement strand
CGTGCCGACCGGGCCGCTCGACAGCAGGCCGCCGAGCGTGCTCGTCACGTTGCCGCCCGGCGTCGTGACCGTGCCGGTGAGGCTGGCACCGAGCGGCGTCAGCGCGTTGACGAGGTTCGTGACCGGCGCCAGCAGGCCGCCGACACCCGAGCCACCGGTGCCGCTCGTTCCGCCCGAACCGGTGCCGCCGAGCGCACCCGTCAGCGAGCCGAGCAGGCCCGTGACCGGTCCGAGCGGGCCGCCGCTGCTCGTGCCGCTCGTGCCGCTCGTGCCGCTGGTGCCGCCCGAACCGCTGCTGGAGCTGCCCGCGGTGTTGCTGTTCACGAGGCCGCCCACGGACGTCACCGTGTTGCCGAGCTGGGTCACGGATTCGCCGAGACTCGTACCGGCCGGGTTGCCGGTTGCACCGCTCACCTGCGAGCCGATGAGGCCCAGGCCGCTGCCGAGCGTGCCCAGCAGGTTGCTGAGCGGCGCGCCGAGCTGGGTAGCGCTGCCGAGCGTCTGCGTGGCGCCCGGCGTCGTGACGCCGCCCGTCAGCGCGTTCGTGATCGGGTTGATCAGCGTGCCGACCTGCGTGCCGAGCTGCTGGACCGGCGCGCTGTTCAGCGCGGTGTTGAGGCCCGATGCGGTCGAGTTGACCGTGCCGCCGATCGTGTTGACGAGCCCGCCGACCAGCGTCGTCACCGGCGAGAGCGGCGACAGCGGCCCCGATCCGAGGCTCGTCACTGCGTTACCGAGGTTGTTGACCGCGCCGCCTGCGCCGGTCAGCAGGCCGGTGGTCGACGTGAGCGTCGGTCCGAGCGGGTTCGCCGACACGCCGATCGAGCCGAGGCCGGCCGCGACGCCGTTGCCGAGCGCCTGCACACCGTTGCCGAGGCTCGTGACCGCGTTGCCGACGCTGGTCGCCGTCGTCGCGTTCGTGCCGGGGATCTGCACGCCGCCGATCTGCGCGCCGCCGTTCGCGACCGTCGTGCCGAGTGCCGTCACGAGGTTGCCGGATTTCTGGAGGACATTGCCGAGCGGGGTGACGCCGGTGCCGGAAGTGCCCGACGTACCGGAGGTGCCCGACGTGCCGGAAGTACCCGACGTGCCGGAAGTACCCGACGTGCCGGAAGTGCCCGAAGTGCCGGAAGTGCCCGAAGTGCCGGAAGTGCCCGAAGTGCCCGAAGTGCCCGAGGTGCCGGAGGTGCCCGAGGTGCCCGAGGTGCCCGAGGTGCCCGAGGTGCCCGAGGTGCCCGAGGTGCCCGAAGTGCCCGAAGTACCCGAAGTACCCGAAGTACCCGAAGTACCCGAAGTACCCGAAGTACCCGAAGTGCCCGAAGTGCCCGAAGTACCCGACGTACCCGAAGTGCCCGAAGTACCCGAGGTGCCGGAAGTACCCGAGGTGCCGGAAGTACCCGAGGTGCCCGACGTACCGGAAGTACCCGACGTACCGGAAGTACCCGAGGTGCCGGAAGTACCCGAGGTGCCGGAAGTACCCGAGGTGCCGGAAGTACCCGAGGTGCCAGAAGTACCCGAGGTGCCAGAAGTGCCCGAGGTGCCGGAAGTACCCGAGGTACCGGAGGTGCCCGACGTACCGGAAGTCCCCGAGGTGCCGGAAGTCCCCGACGTACCGGAGCTACCCGAAGTCCCGCCACCCGAAGTCCCAGACGTCCCGCCGCCCGACGTCCCGGAAGTCCCCGAACTGCCGCCCGTCCCTGACGTGCTCGGCTTGATCGTCGGCGGGGTCGTCGGTCCATCGACCGAGCCGCAACCATAGAGTGCGAGCAGCGACGAGACGGCCATCGTTACCGTCGTCTTCTTGAAGAGTTTGTGCATGTTGGCCTCGACATTGGAAGTGTGTCCAAGCCTCCACTGCAAATTCCGCGCCACGACAGTTTTCGTGAAACGGTATCGCGCTTTATTGCGGAAATCGGGAATATCGGTGCGATTTAAACGGAGTAACGGTGCTTTTACGCGACGGGCATGCACGGTGCGCCCGGCGTGGCGGTTGCGATGTTCCCGTGAGCCGCCGTAACGCGCGGCGCGATGTTACGTAGCGTTCGATATCGCGTGACGCGGGCGGCCCCGAACCGAGCGCCGCATCTTTGACGAAATGCGCCGGCCGGATGAATATGGCGCGACCCCCCGGCTGCCGACGACGCGGAGGCGGCCACGACTCCACACAGGACACGGACATGAGCGAACAAGACAGGGAGTACGGCAAGGCGCGACGCATCGACGTGATGGGCGAGGCGTTCGTCGAGCGCGCGATGAGCGACCTCGACGGCTTTTCGCGCCCGCTGCAGAACTGGCTGAACGAGCACGCGTGGGGCAGCACGTGGCACCGGAGCGGGATCGACCTGAAGACGCGCAGCCTGTGCACGTGCGCGATGCTGGCGGCGCTCGGCCGCAGCACGGAACTGAAGGGTCACATTCGCGGTGCGCTCAACAACGGCGCGAGCCTCGTCGAGATCCGCGAGGTATTGCTGCACAGCGCGCTGTATGCGGGTGCGCCGGCCGCGGTCGAGGCATTCCGCTGCGCGCGCGAGGTGATATCGGATCTCGGGCTGTCGGTGCCCGACGACGACGAAGCCTGATTCCGCGCCGGCGCAGTCGGCACGGTACGGGATCGGGCTCCGCTTCGATCAACGTCGGCCTAGTGCTCGACCCGCGCCGCTTGCGCGGCGGCATCGGCCGGCGTCGCGGCGACGTCGAGCAGCCAGTCGGCGGTGGCCTCCGGAATCGTCACCGGCAGCATGTGCCCGCCCTCGACGACCGTCAGCCGCACGCGCGCCGATTTCTTCGCGAGCGCTTCGCCGTGCTCGCGCCAGTTCAGGATCGGATCGGCGCGGCCGTACAGCACGTCGATCGGCAGCGCGAGGTCCGGGTAGCGACGCGCCATCGCGGGCAGGTCGACGGGGGCCGACAGCAGGTCGGTCGCGGTCGCGTAGAACACGTGCGGGCGCATCCCGAGCAGCCCGCCGCCCTTGACCGGGAAGTCGCGCGGCACCGCTTCCGGCGCGAACACCTGGCGCACGGCCTTGCGGCCGGTCAGGATCGTCAGCGGGATCGCGAAGGTCCACGACACGAAGCGGCGCACGAGCGGCGACGGCAGCATCAGCGGCTTGAACGGCGCCGGCGGCTCGCTTTGCTCGTGCGACAGCGGCGCGATCAGCGCGAGCCGGCTCACGCGGTCCGCATGATTGAGGCCGACCGCGAGCGCGATCGCGCCGCCGAGCGAGTGGCCGACCAGCACCGGCTTGTCGAGCCGCAGCGCGTCGATGAATGCGGCGACCGTGCGGGCCTGCGCGAACACGTTCGCCTGCGAGCCCGCGCCGCGGAGCGAGCGGCCGGCGCCCGGCCGGTCGATCAGGATCACCCGATGGTGCTGCGCGAGCCGCGCGAGCGGCAGGTATGCGAAATTGCGCAGTTGCCCGGCGAGCCCGTGGACGAACACGAGCGGCGGGCCGTTGCCGTATTCGACGTAGTGGATGCGGTCGCCGCCGATGTCGACGAAGCGGCCTTCGGGCGGAAACGCGCGCGTCACGCGACGGGCCACGTAACCGGTAAACAGCGCGAGCGCGGCGAGCACCGCGACGGCGCCGAGCAGCACGTTCTGGATCAGATGGAGCGTAGGGGTCATGTCGGCCTCAGCGGGTTTCGAGAGCGGGTTCGGCAACCGGCGTCGTGGCGGCCGGGCCGGCTTTCGCGCGGCGTTCGAACTGCATGGCCGAATCGGCGAGCCCGCTGAACTTCAGCGACGCGAGATCGAGCACGTAGTTCTGGTGGAACTTCCACGGCTTGTTGTGGCCTTGCTTCGGCAGGATGCCGGCCGCGCGCTGGATGTAGCCCGAGCTCAGGTTGACGGCCGGCACGTTGCCGAGATCGCCGGCGCCGAGCCGCGGCACGCACGTGTCGTAGCCGTTCGCGCGCATGTGGTTGAGCAGCCGGCACACGTAGCGCGCGATCAGCTCGGCCTTCAGCGTCCACGACGCATTCGTGTAGCCGAACGACGACGCGAGGTTCGGCACGTCGCTGTACATCATCCCCTTGTACGACACGGTGTCCGGCAGGTCGACCGCGCGGCCGTCGACGGTGACGCGTGCGCCGCCGAGCATCTTCACCTTCAGCCCGGTCGCGGTGACGATCACGTCCGCGTCGAGCTGCTGGCCGCTCTTCAGCTTGAGGCCGGTCGGCGTGAAGCGTTCGATCTCGTCGGTGACGATCGACGCGCGGCCCGCGCGGATCGACTTGAACAGGTCGCCGTTCGGCACCAGGCACACGCGCTGGTCCCACGGCATGTAGCGCGGCGTCAGGTGCTTCGCGACGTCGAAGCCGGGGCCGACCTGCTTGCTGGCCGCGCGGATGATGAACTGCTTCGTCCGGTCGGGCTTGCGGCGCGACACGTTGTACAGGTACATCGTCAGCAGCACGTTCTTCACGCGCACGAGCCGGTGCGCGAGCCGCGACGGCAGCACGCGGCGCAGCGCGTTCGCGATCTTGTCGCGCGCGGGCAGCGACACGATGTAGGTCGGCGAGCGCTGCAGCATCGTCACGTGCTGCGCGTCGGCCGCCATCGACGGCACGAGCGTGACCGCCGTCGCGCCGCTGCCGATCACGACGACGCGCCGGTTCGCGTACGACAGGTCCTTCGGCCAGTGCTGCGGATGCACGAGCTTGCCCTCGAACGTGTCCATGCCGGCCCAGTCGGGCAGGTAGCCGGCATCGTAGTCGTAGTAGCCGCTGCACATGAACAGGAAGCGGCACGTATACACGAGCGTGTCGGTCGCGCCGTCCCGCGTGCGCTCGATGCGTACGGTCCAGCGCGCGCGGTTCGAGTCCCAGTCGGCCGCGACCACCTTCTGGCCGTAGCGGATCGTCTTGTCGATGCCGTACGCGCGCGCGGTGTCGCGGATGTAGTCGAGGATCGTCTGGCCGTCCGAGATCGCCTTGTCGCTGTGCCACGGCCGGAAGCTGTAGCCGAGCGTGAACATGTCGGAATCCGAACGGACGCCCGGATAGCGGAACAGGTCCCAGGTGCCGCCGATCGCGTCGCGCGCCTCGACGATCGCCACGCTCGCATACGGGCAGCGCTGCTTCAGGTGATACGCGGCGCCGATGCCGGACAGGCCCGCGCCGACGATCAGCACGTCGAGGTCGTTGCCGTCCTGGCGGGCGCCGGAGGCGGGCGGCGCGTCGCGCCGGTCGGTCGTCGTCGAGGTCATGCGAGGTCCTTGCTGGGCGTGGTCGGGAGCGCGGCCGGTGCATGCGCGCGGTCGAGGTTGCGGGCGCGGGCGCGGCGCACGTGGCGCAGCATCAGCCACTGGTAACCGGCGCCGAGCAGGCGCGCGATCCGGTCGAGCCGGCGCGCATCGGCGCCGACGAGCACGCGGCGCGCATTGCGCTCGACGCCCGCGAGAATCTGCCGGGCGGCGTCGTCGGCCGTCGTCGCGTTGATCAGGCGGTTCGCCTGGCGGCGATGGGTCGCCTCGTCCTGGCCGGTGAGCGCGTGGATGCTGGTATCGACGCGGCTCGCGTCGACGATGTTCGTCGCGACGCCGCCCGGGTGCACACAGGTCGCGCTCACCGGCGCGCCGTCGAGTTCGAGTTCCATCCGCAGCGCCTCGGTGAAGCCGCGCACCGCGAATTTGGTTGCGTTGTACGCGCTTTGCGTCGGCATCGCGACGAGGCCGAACAGGCTCGACGTGTTGACGACATGACCGTCGCCCGACGCGCGCAAATGCGGCAGGAACGCCTGCGTGCCATGCACGACGCCCCAGAAGTTGATGCCGACGATCCATTCGAGATCGGCGATGCGTGCGGTCTCCGCACTGGCGGCCAGCGACACGCCCGCGTTGTTGAAGACCAGGTTGACCTTGCCGTGCTCGGCGCGCACGAAATCGGCCCACGCGAACACCGCATCGCGGTCGGACACGTCGAGCCGCCGTGTGCTCACGCGCACGCCGTGCTGCGCGCAGGCGGCCGCCGTGCCGGCGAGCCCGGCCTCGTTGACGTCGGCGAGCGCGACCTCGCAGCCGCGCCGCGCGAGCTCGACCGCGAGGCTGCGGCCCATGCCCGAACCGGCGCCCGTGATCGCGGCGACCTTGCCGGAAAATCCGTTCATCCGTTGCTCCTCCTGTTCCGTTTGCACTGCGTCGGCGGCGCGCCTAATGTGGTGTTTGTCGTCACCACTTTAGTTTTCGGGTGTCCTGATGTCAAATAGCGGAATGGAGAAAGCACTCGAAACGGAAAAACGGGGCCGCTCGTATGGCGGCGTGGCGCCTGAGGTGCGGGCCGCCGAGCGGCGCGCCGCGCTGATCCGTGCGGCGACGCGCGTGTTCGGCACGGTCGGGTTCCGCAAGGCGACCGTGCGGTCGATCTGCCAGGAAGCGAAGCTGAACGATCGCTATTTCTATGCGGCGTTCGACAGTACCGAGGATTTGCTGCGCTGCACCTACCTGCATCATGCGCAGCAGCTGCATGAGGCGGTCGCGCGGGCGGTGGCCGAGTGCGGCGGCGACCTGCACGAGAGCGTCGACGCGGGGCTCGCCGCGTTCTTCGCGTTCCTGCGCGACCCGTGCGCGGCGCGCGTGCTGCTGCTCGAGGTGATGGGCGTGAGCGCCGACACCGACATGACGTACCAGCGCATGCTGATCGACTTCGGCAAGCTGATCATGGCGATCGGCGCGCCGCGCGAAGCGGCGACGCCCGCGGAGCGCACCGAGCAGCGGCTGATCGGGCTCGCGCTCGTCGGCGCGATGACGAACGTCGGCGCGGCGTGGCTGCTCACCGAATATCGCGAGCCGGAGGCGCAAATGGTCGCGAGTTGCCGGAAGGTGCTGCTGGGGACATTGCGGGAGATCGGGTAGCGGAAGCCATCGCGCTTTCGCGTGGGCGCCCGGCATTGCCGGTTGGAAATGAAAATAAAACGCTGGCCGCACGGCGCACCGGACGCCGTGTCGTTTTCTGGCTCGATTTAATCGCCTGTTTCATAAATAAAAACCCGGCGATTTTTCGGGGTGGAAAATAAATTTCAGCAGGCTGTCATTGTTTTTTATTTCGATTCCATGTGGCAGTGCATTGACCAAAACAATGTGGATCGAATTAAAAAGCGACGCAATGCGAAAGTCGGTTCGCATTGCGCCGATCGTGGCGCGACAATCATCGCGCCCCAGGCACGCTCGATCACAAACCCGTATAGCCGCCCCGGGTCCAGCCATCGCCATCCCAGCACCACTCGGTCGTCGAGCCGCCGCTGGTTGCATACACGCGGATGTGGACCGCGCTTCCGACCAGCCAGCACGTTGCGGATACGTTGTCCCCCGGCTGGTTGAACGCGCCGGTGTACCAGTTCTGGCCGTCGTAGCAGCGCTCCGTGATCTTGTTGCCGTTGGCCGTATAGACGCGGATCGACGGCGTGGTTCCCCATGAAATTGCGGCGGTTTGCATTTCAGACTCCTTGATTGAATAAAGCGGAGAATTGAAACATTTCGGTAAACGCAAATCAGCGCATTACCGGGAATAAGATTAGTAGAAAAACGGGAAAAGCAATGCCTGATTTTTTGGGGTAATAAAGGGCGTATTCATGATGGGCGAGAAGGCCCGGAGAAAGGAGGCTGGAGACGTGTTGAAGCGCATGGATGGCCGGCGGTCGTGCCGGACGATGCCGGCCGTCCGGAATCAGCCGCTCGTGTGTTTCGCGCGCACCGGCGCTGCCGTCGTCTCCCCGATCCTCGCCTTCATCGCATCGACGAACGCCCGCACCTTCGGCGAAGGCAGCCGTGTCGACGGATACACCGCATGAATCCCGGCCGGCGCCGAGCGCCACGCGGGCAGCAGCCGTACGAGCCGGCCGGCCGCGACGTCGTCGGCGGTCGAAAAGTCCGTCAGCAGCCCGAAGCCGCCGCCCGCGAGCACGATCGCGCGGCACGCCGTCGCGGTGTTCGACACGACCTGCGCGATACAGCGCACGGAAGCGGCGCCGCCGTTCGCGTCTTCGAGTTCGACCGTATGCGGGCGCGGCAGCGTCGACAGCATCACGAACGGCAGCGCGGCGAGCGCATCCGGATCGTGCGGCCGCCCGTGGCGCGCGACGAACGCGGGGCTCGCGACCAGCCATTTCTCGAACGTGCCGAGCTGCACCGCGCGATAGTTCGAATCGGCGAGGCGGCCGATGCGGATCGCGACGTCGAGGTTGTCCGCGACGAGATCGACGATGCGGTCGTTCGCGACGAGTTCGACGTCGAGCCCCGGATGCCGGTCGCGCAACGCGACGACGGCAGGCGCGACGACCAGCGCGCCGTAGTCGATCGGCACGCTCACGCGCAGCGTGCCGCGCAGCGGCCCCGCATCGGACGACACCGCGTCGAGCGCGGTTTCGGCGGCGCGCACGATGTCGCGGCACGCGTCGTAGAACGCGCGCCCCGCGTCGGTCACGCTCAGCCGCCGCGTCGTGCGCACCAGCAGGTTCGCGCCGACCTCGGATTCGAGGCGCTGCATGTGCGTGCTGACGACCGTCTTCGCCAGGCCGAGCCGCTCGGCCGCGGCCGTCAGCGAGCCGGCGTCGACCACCGCGACGAAGATCGCCAGCCGGTTCAGGTTCACGTCGCGCAGATCGGCCATCGTCGATTGTCCTATGGAAGAGGATAATGTTTCCTTGATTATCCGTCTTCTGGCGACGAACGGCGAGCGCTACGCTGCAGCTGTTCGTCGCCGATCCCCAGCGGCGCGAGATTCCGGAGTGTTTTCCATGTCTGCCGCCCGCAAGCCCGCTGCACCGATCCGCGTCTATTCGTTCCTGCTCTCGGGACATGCGCATCGTGTCCGGTTGTTCCTGTCGCTGCTCGGCCTGCCGTCCGAGACCGTCGACGTCGATCTCGCGGCCGGCGCGCAGCGCGAACCGGCGTTCCTCGCACTCAATCCGCTCGGGCAGGTGCCCGTGATCGACGACGGCGGTACGGTGATCGCCGATTCGAACGCAATCCTCGTGTACCTCGCGAAGCGCTACGGCGACGCGCACTGGCTGCCCGACGACCCGGCGGGTGCGGCGGTCGTGCAGCGCTGGCTGTCGTATGCGGCCGGGCCGATCGCATCGGGGCCGGCCGCCGCGCGGCTCGTGACCGTGTTCGGCGCGAAGCTCGACCCGGAGGCCGCCAAGCGCACGGCCGCGAAGGTGCTCGACGCGATCGATCGCGAGCTGGCCGGCAAGCCGTTCGCGGCCGGCGCGCAGCCGACGATTGCGGACATCGCCGCGTACACGTACATCGCACACGCACCGGAAGGCGGCGTGTCGCTCGAGCCGTATCCGCACGTGCGTGCCTGGCTGGCGCGCGTCGAGGCGCTGCCGGGCTTCGTTGCGATGCCGACGACGCGCGCGGGCCTGCTCGCCGCGTAACGCCCACCGAAGCCGCGCCTGATCAAGGAGAACGCAATGAACACCCCGACCGCCGCCGTCCCGGGCTGGGAACTCGACACCGCGCCGTTTCACGCGGGCGAACTCGCGGTGCAGCAGCGCGCGGGCGTGACGGACGCCGCGGGTTCGGCCGGCCGGCGCGGGATCCGGCGCTTCATGCCGGACCAGCACCGGACGTTTTTCGCGCAACTGCCATTCTTCGTGCTCGGCGGCGTCGATGCGCACGGCCAGCCGTGGGCGACGCTGCGGGCCGGTGCGCCGGGGTTCGTCACGTCGCCCGATGCGCGCACGCTGCGCATCGGGGCGCGCGCGCTGCCGGGCGATCCGCTGGCCGGCGCGTGGCAGTCGGGCGCGCCGCTCGGCGGGCTCGGCATCGAATTCGATACGCGGCGGCGCAATCGCGTCAACGGCGTCGTGCGCGCGGTCGACGGCGATGCGCTGACGATCGCCGTCGAGCAGAGCTTCGGCAACTGCGCGAAGTACATCCAGGGCCGCAAGCCGACGTTCGTCGCACGGGACGTCGACGCGTCCGCGGGGCCGTCCGTGTCGGACGCGTTGAGCGATGCCGATCGCGCGCTGCTTGCGCAGGCCGATACGTTCTTCGTCGCGAGTGCGAACACGTCGGCGGACGCGGGCGCCGCGCGCGGCGCGGACGTGTCGCATCGCGGCGGAATGCCGGGCTTCGTGCGCGTCGACGATGCGCGCACGCTGACGACGCCGGATTTCAGCGGCAACCGCTTCTTCAACACGCTCGGCAACCTGCAGCACGATCCGCGCGCGGGGCTGCTGTTCGTCGATTTCGACAACGGCGACCTGCTGTATGTGGCCGCGCGCGCCGAGATCGTGTGGGACGGGCCGCTCGTCGCGTCGTTCGACGGCGCGCAGCGGGTCGTGCGGTTCCATGTGCGGGAAGTGCGGCGCATGCGCGCGGTGCTGCCGTTCCGGTGGTCGGCGGTCGAGCGCGCGCCGCAATTTGCGGCGATGGCGGCGGGCGCGGGTGTGGCGGCGGTGCCGGTGCCTTCTGCACCCGCTTCGAAATCTGCAATCGCACTGGCATCAGAATCAGCACCCGCATCGGCAGCGACATCGGCAACGACATCAGAAACCGCATTAGCACCCGCATTAGCACCCGCATCGACACCCGCATCGACAGCCGCATGGCGGCCGCTGCGCATCGCGAAGATCGTCGACGAAGCGCGCGGAATCCGTTCGTTCCATTTCGAACCGGCGGGCGGCAGCGCATTGCCCGCCTACGAAGCCGGGCAGCACCTGACGCTGCGCGTCGCGCTGCCGGGCAGCGATGCGCCGTCGATCCGCAGCTACACACTGTCCGATGCGCGGGGCGGCGCGCATTACCGGATCACCGTGAAGCGCGAAGGGCGCGTATCGGCGTGGCTGTACGATCACGCGCGGGCGGGCATGACGCTCGACGCGCAGATGCCGCGCGGACGCTTCACGTTCGATCTCGCGAGCCCGCGTCCGGCCGTGCTCGTGTCGGCCGGCATCGGCATCACGCCGATGGTCGCGATGCTGCGCCGCGCGCTGGCCGACGATCGACCGCCGCGCCGCGTGGTGTTCGTGCACGGTGCGCGTGAAGCGGCCGACCGGCCGTTCGCGGCGGAGCTGGCACGCATGGCGGCCGCCGACGAACGGTTGTCGCTCCACTGGTTCGACAGTCATCCTCACGAAGGCTCGGCAGCGCAAGCCGGCCGCATCGACATCGCGCAATTGAAGCGGCTCCTGACGTTCGACGACTACGACTTCTACCTGTGCGGGCCGTCGGCGTTCATGCGCGACCTGTACGACGGGTTGCGCGCGCTGAACGTGCCGGACGAGCGCATCCGTTTCGAGGCATTCGGGCCGTCGAGCGTGGCGCGCAGCGCGACCCGCACGTCTGCAACACCGCCGGTGGCGAGCGTGCCGGTCGTATTCCGGCGCACGGGCCGCGAAGCCGCGTGGACGCCCGCCGACGGCACGTTGCTCGAATTCGCGGAAGGGCAGCGCGTGGCGGTGCCGTCCGAATGCCGCTCCGGGTCGTGCGGCACGTGCGCGACACGCGTGCTGTCCGGTGCGGTCGACTACGAGCAGGCGCCCGATGCGCCGGTCGAACCCGGCTGCGCGTTGCTGTGCGTCGCGCGGCCCGCGCAAGGGACGGCCCCGCTCGTGCTCGACCGCTGACGCGCCCGTGCGACATGCCGCCGCAGACGGCCTGCTGCGCGAAAAGTGCGCGCAACTGCTTCTTTTTTCGGATGCCGTTCGGATCGACGATAGCGTCAACCGATAGATGAAAGGAGCGCAATCATGAAACTGCTCGGCATGATCCGACTGGTCCTGTGGAGTTTCTTCGGCGTACGCAACAGCAAGGCGCACGCGACCGATCTCGCGAACGCCAACTTCACGCTGCTGCCGTTCGTGGCGATCATTCTCGCGGTGCTCGTCGGCGCGGTCATCTACGGCGTCGTGCATCTCGTCGTCGATCCGACCGTGACGATGCAGGGTTTCTGATCCGCCGGCCGCCGAATCGCGAGCGGGAGAACGTTCCCGCCCCGGTTTCCGGCCGCACGACCGGCGCGCAACTGCGCCGGTCAGCGAGGTGGCCGCGTACGACGCGAGTCACGCGCACATCGGCACGGTCGTCGTGCCGCACGAAGCGCGCTTCCCCGTTCCCGCCTTTCCCGCCTCCCGTTTCGCCCCGATTCCACGGCGGTCAGCCCCGCCCGGGGTAAAATGCGCGCCGCGCCGCGATGTCGTGCGCGACGGGCACGCCGCCGTTCCAGCGAACGGTGCGCGCAAGTGCGTCGCGCCCGCACCGAGGCGTTCGAAGCGTCCCCCCGCATGACAAGACCGCGCGATGCAGCCGGCCGCCCGACACACCCTCGACGAACCGGTCGACGGCTGCGTCGGTTCCCGGTGCATCACCCGAATCCGATGTCCCATCCTGCGTCGTCCCGACCGAGCGGCCCGCTTGCGTGCCGTATCGTCCGGTTCGTCTGATGATTGCCGTGCCGGCTCATGCGTCCGGCGGAGGGGCTGGACGCGGTTGCGGGCGCGCTTCGCAGCGTCGTAACGGGTTTCGACAGGGTCGAGTGGCGAGTTTTCCATCCAGAACAATGACGGTGAATAGAACAACAGCGTCGCGCGCACGGCGGCGGCGCGCGAAGGTCGGGCTTGGCGTCGGTCTCGGCATCACGCTTTTTGCGGCACAGGCCGCCGCGGCGCAGGGCGATACGCCGGCGCCGGACGCCGAAGCGGCCGGCAGCGCGACGTTGCCGACGATCACGGTGAGCGGCGAGCGCGGCAACGCGCTGCGCGCTCGCACGGCGTCGGTCGCGGGGCTCGATGACGCGCCGCTGCGCGACACGCCGGCGTCGGTGACCGTCGTCACGCGTGCGCAGCTCGACGACCAGCAGGCGAAGCGGCTGAGCGACGTCGTGCGCAACGACGCGTCGGTCGTCAACGACTATGCGCCGGTCGGCTATTTCGAAGGCTTTGCGATCCGCGGTTTTCCGGTCGATCTCGCGAGCGCGATCCGGATCGACGGGCTGACGGTGTCCGGCGAGCAGAACGTGCCGCTCGAGAACAAGGAGCGCGTCGAGATCCTGAAGGGGCTCGCGGGCATCGACAGCGGCGTCGTCGCGCCGGGCGGCGTGATCAACTTCGTGACGAAGCGTTCGGCGAACGTCGCGAGCGTGACGGGGGGCGTCGACAGCCGCGGCTCGACGTCGGCAGCCGTCGATCTCGGCCGCCGCTTCGGCCCCGGCAATCAGTTCGGCTTCCGGATCAATGCCGCGAAGGAGAACATGCACTCGACCATCGACGGCACGAACGGGCGGCGCACGTTCGGCTCGATCGCCGCCGACTGGGACATCAGCCCGCGTGCGAGCCTGCAGCTCAATGCCGAATTCCAGCAGTGGATCCAGCGTTCCGCCCCCGGCTACCAGTTGCTCGGCGGTACCGTCGTGCCGTCGGTCAAGACGACGTCGAAGGCGCTCGGCACGCAGCCGTGGGCGAAACCGGTGACGACCGACGCGCTGAACCTGAACGCGCGCTTCGACTACCAGTTCAGCGACGACTGGAAGGCTTACATCGCCGCAGGCCGCAGCCGCACGATGATCGACGACAACAGCGCGTTCGCGTACGGCTGCTCGTACGCGGCGAGCTGTGCGGCCGGCGCGACGTCGCCGTTCTTCTTCGGCGCGAACGGCGACTACGACGTGTACGACTTCCGCAGCCCCGGCGAATACCGGCGCAACGACGACCTGCGTGCGGTCACGACCGGCAAGTTCGCGACGGGGCCGCTGCGGCACGAGCTGACGCTCGGCGTGAGCGTGCAGCGCCGCGTCGTGAGCATGGCCGACGCCGTGTACGACTACGTGGGCAGCGAGAACATCTACGGGCCCGACACGACGTTCTCGCCGTCGCCGAATTCGCCCGGCCCGTCGTATCCGCGCCTCGATGCGTGGCAGTACGGCGTGTTCGGGCTCGACCGCATCAGCATCGGCGAACACTGGCAGGTGCTCGCGGGCGGCAAGGAAGTGCTGCTGCGCCAGCGCAGCTGGAGCAGCCTCGACGGCGACGCGACGCATACCGACCGATCGGTGTTCCTGCCGCAGGTCGCGCTCGTCTACAAGCCGGTGAACGTGCTGTCGCTGTACGCGTCGTACAGCAAGGCGCTGTCGCTCGGCGACCAGGCGCCCGTGCGCGCGACCAACGCGTATGCGTTCCTGCCGCCCGTCGAATCGCACCAGATCGAGGTTGGCGCGAAATACGACTGGCTCGACCGGCTGAGCCTCACGGCCGCCGTGTTCTCGATCAGCAAGCCGTTCCAGTTCGCCGACCCGGACGCATCGGGCACGCGCTATACGTTCGTGCAGCGCGGCACGCAGCGGCACCAGGGGATCGAGCTCGGCGCGGCCGGGCGCGTGACCGAGCGTCTGGGGCTGACGGCCAGCGTCGCGGCGATTCGTGCGCGTGCGTACGATTCCGGATCGCCGGCGTACGAAGGGCACCAGATCATCAACGTGCCGGCGCTGCGCGCGTCGCTGTATGCGGACTACGCGGTGCCGGGCGTCGCGGGGTTGAACGTGCTGGGCGGCGTCGAGTACAGCGCGGCCCGCAACGCGAACGAGGAGGGCACCGCGCGCGTGCCGTCGTGGTTCGTGTTCAACCTCGGCGCGCGCTATACGACGAAGATCGGCGGTCATCGCACGGTGCTGCGCGTGTCGGTGGACAACCTGTTCAACAAGTTCTACTGGCGCGACGCGGGCGAGCAGCAGGGCGATGCGTACCTGTTCCCGGGTGCACCGCGCACCGCGCGCGTATCGTTGACCTATGATTTCTGATCGTCCGGACCCTGCAGCGTGACGCGCGGCCCCGGCAGCTAACCAGGAGAGCACAGACGATGTCCCCACTCGAAATCGCCGGCGTGATCGTCAGCGCGCTCGCGATCTGGCTGACCGCGAAGCGGCGCATGCTGTGCTGGCCGGTCGGGCTCGTGTCGGTCGCGCTGTACGGCTGGATCTTCTTCGACGCGAAGCTGTATTCGGACATGCTGCTGCAGGGCGCGTTCGCGGTGCTGCAGGTGTACGGCTGGCAGCGCTGGCTCGCGCAGCGCGCAAGCGAGGCCGACGGCAGCGCGGCGCCGGCCGGCGACGTCGCACCCGTCACGGGCGTGCGGCCGATGCAGATGCTGCCCGACCTGATCGCGGCCGTCGTCGGCAGCGCGCTGCTCGGCGGCATGATGGCGCGCTGGACCGATGCGGCGCTGCCGTTCGTCGACGCATCGCTGACCGCGTTCAGCCTCGTCGCGCAATACTGGACCGCGCGGCGCTATATTGCGTCGTGGGGGCTGTGGATCGTCGTGAACGTCGTATATGTCGGGATGTTCGTGTTCAAGGAACTGTATCTGACGGCCGGACTCTACGCGCTGTTCATCGGGCTGGCCGTCGTCGGCTGGCGCGACTGGA
>NZ_JAAGPP010000180.1:0-15574 GCF_017104975.1 Burkholderia sp. Ac-20344 | reverse complement strand
CCGTAGGCGGTTGCCGCGGTGTCGCCGATCGCGACCGCCGGAAGCTGGAGACGCGCGCAGCGTCGCAGCAGGCACGCGGTGTCGGCGTCGGGCATGCCGCGCATGAACGGCAGCAACTCCAGTTCGTCGTCGTATTCGGCACGCAGTGCGCGCAGCCATCGTCCGGCGGCGAGCGGCAGGCATCCCGCCGACGCGATGCCGCACAACACGAGCAGGCGATCGTCGCGACCGTCGCGAATCGCGAGCAGCCGAGCGGCGATGCGGGACGAAGCGGGGGCCGCCGTCATCACGCGGCCGTACCGTCGGCGTGCGCGTCCGACCCGCTTGCGGCACGCGGATAGGCGCCGAGGACGCGCAGTTCGGCAGCGGCGAGCGCGATCTCGTCGAGCGCCGCGCGCACGTTCGGGTCGAGCGGGTGCCCGCCGAAATCGATGCAGTACCGATACGCATGGCCGCCCGCCCGTGCCGGCCGCACGTCGACCCACAGCAGCGGGGCGCGGTGGTGGGCGAGCGCATCGAATACGCGCGCGAGCGCGTCGGGCGCATCGGTCGGCCGCAGCACGATGCTCGTGCGGTCGTGGCCGGTCGGGGCGGGCGTCTGGCCGCCGACGATCACGAAGCGCGTGCGGTTGTCCGGGTGATCCTGGATTGCGCGGGATACGATTCGCAGTCCGTAAAGTTCGGCCGCCGGTTCGCCGGCGATCGCCGCGCAGTCGTACAGGTGCGCGGCCTCGCGCGCGGCCACCGCGTTGCTGGAAACGGGGATGCGGCGCAGGCCGGGCACATGCGTGTCGAGCCACGCGCGGCATTGCGCGAGTGCCTGCGGATGGCCGACCACGCTGTCGACGCCGGCGAGCGATCCGCTGGCGCTCAGCAGGCAGTGCGCGACCGGCAGTTCGATCTCGCCCGTGACGGGTGCCGCTTGCGCGATCAGCAGGTCGAGCGTGCGGGTCACGCTGCCTTCGGAGGAATTCTCGACCGGCACGACCGCGCATTGCGCGTCGCCGCGCGCGAGCGCTTCGAATACTGCGTCGATCGTTTCGTGCGCCTGCCCGCGGGCGAACTCGCCGAAGTGCCGCAGCATCGCGGCTTCGGTGTAGGTGCCCGACGGGCCGAGGAACGCGACGGACGGCAGCGATTGCGCGTCACGGCTCGCGCGAAACAGCGTTTGCCAGATGGCTTTCAGGTCACGGTCGCGCAGCCCCCACGGCGCGCGCGTGCACAGCTCGGCGACGATCGACGCTTCGCGGGCGGGCTGCTGCACCGCGAGCCCCGCATGCCGCTTGAGATGACCGATCTCGGTTGCATGCACGATGCGCTGGCCGATCAGCGCGAGCAGTTCGTCGTCGATCACGTCGATCTGCGCGCGGCGGCGCGCGATCGCATCGTCGACGGACGACGGGGCGGCAAGTTCGATCGGCGTCATGGCGTTTCGATCCGTGAAGTCGAGGAAACGGCCGGCCGGTGCGCGGCGATGTGCGCGGCCGCACCCGGCTGCACGCGCGCGACGGCGCGCTCGTATTCGGCCTCGAGCCGTTCGACGATCTCGGCGACGCTGAGTACCGCGTCCATCGCGCCGACGCCCTGGCCGGCGCCCCAGATGTCGCGCCACTGCTTCGCACCGCCTTCCGGCGAGAAATCGAGCTGCGCGCCGTCGACCCGCGCGAGCCGGCGCGCGTCGAGCCCGGCCGCCTCGATGCTCTGGCGCAGGTAGTTGCCGTGGACGCCGGTGAACGCATCGGTATAGATGATGTCGGCAGCGCTGGCTTCGACGATCGTGTCCTTGTATCGCTGCACGACGTTTGCTTCGTGCGATGCCAGGAAGCGCGTCCCGATGTACGCGAAGTCGGCGCCGAGCGCGCGAGCGGCGGCGATCGCGTCGCCGGTCGCGATCGCGCCGGACAGTGCGATGAAGCCGTCGTAGAAGCGCCGTACTTCCGTGACCAGCGCGAACGGCGACAGCGTGCCGGCGTGGCCGCCCGCACCCGCCGCGACGAGAACGAGGCCGTCGACGCCGGCTTCCAGCGCTTTCTGCGCATGCCGCACCGTCGTGACGTCGTGCAGCACGATTCCGCCGTAGGCGTGGATCGCGTCGACGATGTCGCGCGACGGTGCGCGCAGGCTCGTGATCATCAGCGGCACACGCCGCTCGATGCAGATGCGCAGATCCTGTTCGACGCGCGGATTCGACGGATGGCAGATGTGGTTGACCGCGTACGGGCCGACCGGCGCATCGGGATGGGCGTCCCGGTACGCACGCAGCGTGCCGTCGATCGTGTCGATCCAGTCGCCGAGCTGCGCGCTGAGCCGCGCGTTGAGCGCCGGAAATGCGCCGACGATCCCGCTCTTGCACTGGGCGAGCACCATCTCGGGATAGCTCGCGATCAGCATCGGAGACGCAATCACCGGCAGCCGGAGACCCTGTAGCGGAAGCGGAATCATGGTCGGGCTCCGGCTCGTTAGCGCGCGAGCGCCGCGCTGTCGCGCCGCTCGTCCAGGCGGCGATGGAAGCCGTCGCGGCTGACCGCGCAGCGCGTATGCACGCCTTCGCCGACCACGCCCACCGCGTCGCGCACTTCGACCCGGTACGTCATCATGCGGCCGTCGACCTCGATCAGTTCGGCGTCGACCGTCACTTCCCATTCGGGCGGCGTCGGGGCGAGATGCTTGATCTCGAAGTTGTAGCCCACCGTCATCTGCCCGTCCGGCAGCAGATGGTCGGTCGCCTGCATGCAGGTCTGCTCGATGAAGATGATCATGATCGGGCTCGCGAGCGCGTGCGCTTCGCCTCCCCATTGATCGGCGAGCGAAATCGTGTCGACGCGGTGGGTGGCGCGGGCGCGCAGGCCAGTCTGGATAGTCAAGAGAAACTCCTGAAGTGGTGGTGAAAGGTGAGCGGTCACGCCGCGCGGGCCGTGGCGGCTGCGCGTCGTTGCATCTGGCTGAAGATGTTCCGGTAATGCATTTCCTCGGTGCCGCCGGCCGAGCCCATTGCGAGCGCGTCGGCGACGAAGGTGGCGAGCGGGCCGTGCCGGTAGCCGTCGCTGCCGTGAATCGCCAGCAGATGCAGCGCGGCCTGCGCGAGATCGCGCGCACCCGCGAGCTTTGCGATCGAACAGTTCGCGAGTGCTTCGGGACGCTGCTCGACAAGCAGGTCGAGCGCGGCGCGCGCCGTCCAGCGGGTACGTTCGATGCCGACCTGGACATCGACCAGCCGGCGCTGCACATGCTGATGGGCGTCCAGCGCGACGCCGAGCGTCTTGCGGGCGCCGGTGTGGGCGAGTGCGTCGGCGAGGAACGGCTGGGTGACGTTCGCGCACAGCAGGCCGAACAGCGCGCGATTCATCGACGCGATGTCCATCAGCAGGCGCAGTCCGTCGCCGGGCGCACCGAGCAACTCGTCGGCCTCGACGCGTACGCCGGACAACGCGAGATCTCCGATCGGCAGATCCGTGACGCCGAGCGTTGCCTGCGGCGCACTGCGCTGCACGCCTGCGCGCTCGGGATCGATCAGCACCAGTGCGGTGGCCGGCTTGCCGTCGCCGGTCAGGGTCGCAACGATCATCATCAGGCGCGCTTCGGGCGCGTGGCTGATGTTGTACTTGTGGCCGTCGAGCCGGTAGTGGTCGCCGTCGCGCACGAGGCTGGTTTCGAGCGCGCGCACTTCGGTGCCGGTGCCTTTCTCCGAGATCGCCGTGGCGCCGATGGCGCCGGACAGCAGCGGCGGCAGATGCCGCGCGCGCTGCGCATCGGAACCGTGTGCGACGATCGCGCGAATCAGCGTCGCCTGGTTGGCGAGCGCCATCGCGAAGCCGACGGAGCGCAGCGCCGCGGCGATCGTTTCGAACGCGTCGACGAAGTCGCGCCACGTGCCTCCCGCACCGCCGAGTTCGCGCGGTACCGGCAGGCGCCACAGTCCCGCCTCGGACAAGGCATCCCAGGCATCGCGATGGAATGCGCCGGAAGGGGCGGACCGCGCATGGCGTTCGGCGATGTCGCGGAACGTGGCGGCCGTCGTGTGCGGTGCGTCGCTGGCAGTGATAGTCATATCGGGGCGCGAGACTTTGCATGGATCGTGTCGCCAATCTAATGAAAAGCCCCCGGCCGAGAAACTGTCAGTTATTGCACTCCGGTGCGGCGCGCATCAGTGGGTGATCCGGGCGAAATAAGCGACGTGACGAACGACGGGGCACGCGTGTCGAACGAGGCCGTGACGCCGGTTGCACGCATCATTGCGGAGGATTGCTGCGAGAGTCGGGGGCTTCTGCGATGGGAAATGATGGAGCGTTGGCCGGTGAAGGTGATGCCGCGCGTCGATCGCGATGGCGAGACGGTGCCCGGTTGTCGATGCAATTTCAATGCGGGTGGATTCGATTGAGTTCGCACTGCATATTATTTGAAAAAGATTCGGTTCGAACTGCACCGGTTCTCATGAGGGGAAGGTGGGCGGCATGCCAGTTGCGCACGAGGGTGACAACCGTACCGGTGATGCATCGAAGGGCCGAACGGCGCGAATGCGGTGACGAAATTCCAGACGTGGTGGAGTCAGTGTGTCGTGAGCGGCAATACGTCCGCGCCGGATGCCAGGACGCGTACTGCTGCCGGGCGCACTTGCGTTGCATCGGGGCGCTCGACGATGAAATCCGGAATGAAAATGATCATACGATTCGGGCCGCCCGATCTTGCTGTCCTGTCCTGACGATCGGGCAAACATTCCCAGCTTGCTCTCGTGAAATTGCCGTGCTAATTTTTCATGAAATTTCTCTGCGTAAATTTCACGGGAGTTCGCATGTTCGTGCAGTCCGACCGTCACGTCGCAAGCTACTACGCCGGCACCTACCCGGCGCCGATCCCGCATCGGCCGGAACTGGACGAACGCATCGACGCCGACGTGCTCGTCGTCGGCGCGGGTTTTAGCGGGCTGCATACGGCGTTGCGCCTGGCGCTTGCGGGCAAGCGCGTCGTCGTGCTCGAAGCGAGCCGCGTCGCATGGGCCGCGTCGGGCCGCAACGGCGGGCAGGCGCTGCTCGGCTGGTCGTGCGACATGCAGCCGCTCGAGGATTCGCTCGGCCGCGACGGCGCGCGTCTGCTGTGGGACAGCATGCGCTGGGCCGCGGCCGAGGTGCGCGAACTGCCGGCGCGGCACGGTTTCGACATCGACTACCGGCCCGGCAGCCTGTGGGCGGCGGTGCGGCCGCGGCGCGTCGCGATGCTCGCGCAGGCCCGCGACGAAGCGGCCGAGCGCTGGGGCTACGACCGGCTGCGCGTGATCGGCCAGGCCGACCTGCCCGAATGGATCGGCGGCACGCGCTATCTTGCGGCGTTGCACGACCCCGAGGCCGGCCACCTGAATCCGCTGAAGCTCGCGCTCGGCCTCGCGCAGACGATCGAGCGCGCGGGCGGCCGCATCTTCGAGCAGAGCCGCGTGCTCGACTGCCGCGAGACGGCCGGCGGCCACGTTGCCCGCACGGCGCGCGGCGAAGTGCGCGCGGACGTGCTCGTGCTGGCCTGCAACGCGTATGTCGACCGGCTCGATCGCGACCTCGCGCGCCGGCTGCTGCCGGTCGGCACGTACCAGGTCGCGACCGCGCCGCTCGCGCCCGACGTCGCCCGTTCGCTGCTGCCGCAGAACAGTTGCGTGATCGACAACCAGTTCGTGCCCGACTACTTCCGCCTGAGCCCCGACAACCGGCTGCTGTTCGGCGGCGGCTGCACGTATCTCGGCGGCATTCCGGCCGATATCGCGGCGGCCACGCGCCCGCACCTCGAACGCGTGTTTCCGCAACTGGCCGGCGTGCCGCTCGATTACGCGTGGGGCGGCCATATCGACATCAGCATGCGCCGCACGCCGGACATCGGCCGCCACGGCCAGCGTTTCTGGCTGCAGGGTTTCTCGGGGCACGGCGTGCTGCCGACGCTCGCGGGCGCGCGCGCGGTCGCCGACGCCGTGCTCGGCGACGAACGCCTGCTCGCGCAATACCAGCGCATCCGCAACCCGCGCTTCCCCGGCGGCGACCGGCTCGCCGCGCCGCTGGAAGCGATCGGCAAGGCCTGGTACCGTTTGCGCGATACCGTCTGACTGCACCGGAACCCACCATGAATGAACAGGAAGAGATAGAAAGCCTGGCGATCCTGATCCGCGACCTGCGCAAGCATCGCAAGGTCACGCTCAACGATCTCGCGGAACGGATCGGCCGCTCGGTCGGCTTTCTGTCGCAGGTCGAGCGCGGACTGTCGCGCCCGACGGTTGCGGATCTCACCGCGATCGGCGAAGCGCTCGGCGTGCCGACCACTTATTTCTACAGCCTGAGCAAGCCGCGCAGCGTACCGTGGGTGACACGGCCCGACGAGCGCCGCACCGTGTATTACGCGGGCGGCATTACCGACATCCTCGTGTCGCCGAACATGCGCTCGCGCTTCTCGATCCTCGAAAGCCACCTCGCCCCGGGTGCGAGCAGCGGCGAGCGGCCCGTCGACGACAGCGACGAGCAGGGCGGTTTCGTGCTCGAAGGAGAACTGACGATCTGGATCGATGGCGACGATACACCCATCACGATTGGCCCGAACGACGCCTTCCAGCTTCCCGCGCATAAGCGTTTTCGCTATGCGAACCTGACCGACGCGCCGACGCGCGTGATCTGGGTATTCACCTGAGTGGCCGGCGGGGCGGGCGGTGTTGCAGGCCGCCGCGCCACGCAGCCTATTTGCAGTACTGATTGAAATGCGGCGTTCGTTGTCGAGTGCGCCGCGTGAATCCGGTTCGCCGCGCTGCGGCACCCCCATACAAGACATGGAAAGGATGAGACATGGCTGACGTCGTTCCCGCGCTGGTCGGTGAAGTCCGCGCATTCCGGCAGGCGCACCCCGAGATCCGTTATGTCGACCTGATCTGCCTCGACCTGCCCGGGCATTTCTACGGCAAGCGCTACCCGATCGATGCGCTCGAGAAGGTCGCGGCCGGCTCGCTGCTGAAGCTGCCGCAGAACTGCATCCTGCTCGGCACGCAGGGCGGGCTCTACAAGATCGGCGACTACTGTTTCAACGACGGCGATCCGGACGCCGTGCGCCGGCTGATCCCCGGCACGCTGAAGCCGGTGACCTGGGAAAAGCAGCCGCTCGGCCAGATGCTGATCACGACGGACGGTACCGAAGCACCGGTCGAGTTCGAGCCGCGCGAGGTGCTTGCGCGCGTGCTGAAGCGGCTCGCGCGGCGCAGCATCCGGCCGGTCGTCGCGTTCGAGCTCGAGTTCTACCTGTTCGATGCGCAGCTCGAAGAGGGGATGCCGAAGTATCCGCGCGACCGCCTGTCCGATGATCGCGACGATCAGCCGAACATGCATATCGAGCGGCTGTCGCGCTTCTCCGACGTGCTGCACGAGATGGTCGACGTCGCCTGCTTGCAGGGAATCGACGCGACCGTGATCACCGCCGAGCTCGGGCCGGGCCAGTTCGAGATCAACTTCGGCCATTGCGACGACGGGCTGCGCGCGGCCGACTGGTCGGCGATGTTCTGCCGCAGCACGCGCGGCGTCGCGTTGCAGCACGGCTATCGCGCGAGCTTCATGGGCAAGCCGTACCTGCATGCGCCGGGCAGCGGGATGCACGTGCACGTGAGCCTCTACGACGAAGCAGGGCGCAACCTGCTTGCGGCGGACGGGCAGCGGCCGCTGCGGCACGCGGTGGCCGGATGCCTCGCGCTGCTGCCGCACTGCATGCCCGTGTTCGCGCCGAATCACAACGCGTTCCGGCGTTACGGATCGATGGTGAACGCGGCGAGCCGCGCGAGCTGGGGCTTCGAGGATCGCGACGCGTGCATCCGGATTCCCGAGTCGGATGCACGCAACCTGCGGATCGAGCACCGGCTCGCGAGTGCGGACGCGAACCCGTACCTCGTGCTCGCGGCGATTCTCTCCGGGATGGAGCACGGGCTCGATGCGAAGCGCGAGCCGATTGCGCCGCTCAACGAGGATCGCGGCAGCGGGATCGATTTTCCGAAGGAGATGCTGTCGGCCGTCGCCGAGATGCAGGATCATGCGGCCGTGCGCGAAGGGCTCGGCAGCGAGTTCGTGATGGTGTATTGCGAGAACAAGCGGCAGGAGGAGCTGGATTTTCGCAATGAGATTGGCACGCGGGAATATCGGTGGTTTCTGTAGGACACGCTGGGGCCGGGATTTCCGCCTGACGATGCCACCTGGTTGCCGTTGTTGATTGGCGCATCAGGTTCTTGTCGGCCGCGGGCCAGCATCATCGGCAGGCCCGCGCCCCACGCGCGCGCGCTTCGATCTCGGCGATCGGATCGGCCTGCCGGGCGGCAGGTGCGCGTGCCGCTGGAGATGGAGCCGGCGCCGCTGGAACTGCTGGCCGCCTATTCGAGCCGCAATTCGGTCAACGCGAAGATCCGCGAGTTGCTGCAGTTGATGCAGGCGCGTCTGGCCGTAGCGGTGGCGATGCCGTCATGACGATTGTTTCGGCAATGCGCGCCAGTAGCGCACTTCGTCGATTGGCGCACCGTCGATCTCGAACGTCTTGATGTCGTCTTCGGCGACGAATCCCTCGCGTTCATAGAATGCCCGTGCACGATGGTTCTTGACCAGCACCCAGAGCGACACCCATTCATGGCCGATGTCATGCAGCGCACGGCATGCATGGTCGACCAGTGCCGCGCCGACCCCTTGCCCGCAATGCGCCGGATGCAGATAGATCGCTTCGATTTCGCCCCAGGTGCGATCCTTGTCGGTGTCGCGCGTCGGGCCGTACGCGATCCAGCCTGTCGGGCCGCTTTCCGCGTACGCGAACGCGAGCGCAACACGCGGCCGTCCGGCATCGAGCGCGTAGCGCCACGACGCGGTGCGCTTTTCGACCGACAGGCCGGCGAGGAACGGGGCCGGCATGATGCCCGGATAGGTGGCCTGCCACGATGCGACGTGGATGGCGGCGATGGCCGGGGCATCGGCGGGCGTGGCCGGGCGGATGTCGATGTTCCTCGTGTTCGGTGTCATGTGTACTCCGCCTGATCGGTTACCGTGTGCCGAGTCGTCGTGCGAGGGATTCAATTCGCCGGATCAAGACTTCCGTCGATCGAAAAACGGTAGTTGATATCCACCAGCGATGTATCGCCCGGTGCGTCGGTTTGCTTCAGCACGAATTCGAACGCAGGTTCGAACCAGCCGTTGCGCGGGACTTCGCCACCGAGGATCTCGACCGCATACCAGCCGTTGTCGATCTTAATTGCGGGCTGGCCCGGTTCGCGGTAACGCGCGAGCAGTGCGTCGACCGTTGCGTCGTTGAGGCGCTCGAGAATCCGCCACGTATAGAGCATGATCGAACGATGTTCGACGCGCAGCACGTACCCGCCGCGCCGATGCTGCAGGCGGCTTCCCGTTTTCAGCAATTCGGGTGTTGCGTCATCCAGTGTGAAGATGACCGTGTACGGATGGTTCTCGATGCCGGCCAGCGGAATGACGACGCCTTCCAGCACGGCGCGGTCGCCGCTGTCGTTCGTCGTGAACGCCGTCGCGACGTCGTCCGACAGCCCGTGCCGTTCCTGGAAGCGCTTCAGCAGCAGAAGATCGCCGACGAGAAAATAATCGACCAGATCGTTGAGGACTTCGGAGAATTCATGTCGCATCGCCGCTCCTTTCGCGGTGCCGAAGCGCAGGGATCGCAAGGGCATGAAGCGCCGCGCCGCGAAACGCTTCGCGGCGCGGCACGCGCGAAGCCCTTAATCGCCGAGCTTCGACGTCACGCAACCCGTGCTCGTGCACTCGCGTTCACGATCGCGCAGGAACGACAGCCGCGACTGCGTCATGTCGGTCGCGCACTGGAGATCCACGAGGTAGCCGTTGTTGCGCGTCTCGCTGCACTGTGCATCGCGTTGCTTCAGCCACGCGAGCTGGCCGGCCTTCAGCGTCGCCTGCTGGTCGCTGCTCAGTTGCTTGCGCAGGCGGCCGTATTCGTCGTTGAGGTCACGGTCGGTCTGCGAGAACTGGGTGCTGCTGCAGTACACCTGGTCGAACGCGCTGTGCGGCTTCGCGCAGCCGGCCGCGTGCGCGGCAAACGGAACGGCAAGCGCGAGCAATGCGCAGGATGCGAGCAGATTCTTCATTTTCATGGTGATGCTCCTGACTGGGTGAAAACCGTTGGCCCGGCGGGCGTTATCGTGGTTTATTGCTGAGGTACCGTGCACGCGTCGATGCCGCCCGCGATCGCAGTGGACAGCTTCTGGATCGTCTCGCGACGCGCCAGCCGTGCTTCCTCGTCCGGGTTGACGATCACGCCGGCTTCGACGAGCACGGCCGGAATCGGCGCGGTGCGCAGCACGACGAGATCGTCGAAGCGGTGGATGCCGAGTTGCGGGTCGATCAGCGGCCGATTCTCGCCGCGGATCGGCTGTGCGTGATACAGCGACGGCCGCTCGCCGGCCGCGACCAGCCGCTCGGCGATCGCCTTCGCGCAACGCAGGCTTTCCGCATAGTGCGGATTGCGTTCCGACACGAACACCGAGAAGCCGCGGAATTCGCGCTGCCGTCCCGCATCGATGAACTGCTGCTGCATCGAATCGTGATGGATCGATACGAACAGGTTCGCGTCGGGCGCCTGCGTCGAACGCTGGTCGAGCGTGATCTCGCGGCCGTCGGCCGACGTGCGCAGCACGCGGTCGCCATGGGCTGTGAGTTTCTCGGCGACCGCCGCGGACAGATCGAGGTTGTACAGGTATTCGACGCGTCCGCTCGCGCCGGTGGAGCCGGGGTGCGCCGGCGTGTGGCCGGTGTCGACGACGATGTGGCGGCCGGCGGCGGACGCGGCGCCGGTGGTGGCTGCGGTGTCGGCCGCATGCAGCGCCAGCGGCGCGCCGAGCAGCGGGGCGCATGCGAGCACGCGCGCGGCAGCGCGCACGAACGGGCGAAGGCGTCGGATGGTTCGGTTCTTCATTGTTGTTGTCGAGGAGGGCATACGGCGCGTCGAACGACGCGGTACCGTCGGCCTGCTCAATGCAGTCGGAATGTCGCGCGATTATAGCGGGTGGCGGCGACGCCGCAATGACGGATGACGACCGTCAGGCCAGCACGCGCCGGGCGGCGCGCACGCCCCAGTACGACGCTTCCTCGAACAGCGACAGCCCGGACAGGTCCGCATGCGCGAACACGACGGGGCCGTCGGCATCGCGCAGCGCGAGCAGCCCCGGCCGGCTCAGGAAGCCGACATCGGGCGTCGCCATCGCGTGACCGCGCACGGTGATCTCGAGCGCCGTCGCGTGTTTCCACAGATTGCGACCGTATACGGCCTGCAGGTCGATCGCCGCCTGTTCGCGCAACGCATCCGGTTTGGCCTGCGCGAGCCAGCGGCGCGTGTCGTCCGGTGCTTGCGCGCTCAACGCCTGGTACGAGGAGAACACCGAGCGGGTCGGCGGCGACATGCGGATCAGCTGGTGCGTCGACACGACATAGCCGAGCCCCGCGCCGTCGTAGACGACGTTGTCCCACGCGAGCGGCACGCCCGCTTCTTCGGCCGGCATGCCGTCGAGCAGGAAGTTGGACACGAGCCACGGCGCGCGCGGCGGCAGGTCGCGCGCGGGGTCGAAGCCGTACGCGGCAAGCTGCGGAAACACGCGCGCCGCGACGAACAGCGGCATCGCGCACACGACGCGCCGCGCCTTCAGCGTGAACGTCGACAGCGCGCCGTCGTCGCCGATGCGCGCGCACAGCACGTCGACGCCGCCCGCGCGTTCGGTCGCGCGCACCGCGAAGCCGTCGCGCGACCATGCGTTCGAGCCGGCGCGCGCGGTGATCGAATCGCTCAGCTTCGTCACCATCGTGTACAGCCCGTCGGGCCAGGTCAGCACCGCGCCGTCGCCCGCATCGCCCGCGTGGCCGCCGCGCGACGAGAAATAGTGCAGGCCGGCCCATGCGGACACGTGCTCGTACTCGGCGCCGTAGTCGTCGCGGCAGCAGTAGTTCAGGTACCAGTGCAGCGCCTTCGCGGTGTAGCCCTCGTCGAGCAGCCACTGGCGCAACGAGCGCCGGTCGAGTGCGCGCCAGCGCGGATCGCGCGACGATTCCGCGATCGGGATGCAGAACACCTTGCGGCCATCGGCGCCGCGCGCGGTGCGCAGCCCGTCCGTGTACGCGAAAAAGCGTGCCTGTTGTGCGAGTTCGTCGGCGCCGAGGCCGGTTGTCGGCACGATGCCGTCCTGCCACTGGCCGGCGATGAAGAGGCGTTCGTCGGGCGCATGGACGAGCACGCGTTCGTCGTACACCGGGTGCGCGGAGAACGGCGCCGATTCGATCGCGCCGAGATCGGCGAGCATGTCGCGCAGATGCGTGGATTCGAGCGACGGCAGGGGCAGGTAGTGCGCGCCTTTCGGATAGCCGAGATCGCCGAATCGGCCGCCGGATGCATTGCCGCCGAATTCGGGGCCCGCGAGCACCGTGAAGCGCTTGTGCCCCGCGCGCGCGAGCTGCCATGCGCACGACAGCCCGGCGGCACCCGCGCCGAGGATCGCGACGTCGGTCTCGATCGTGCCGGACGGCGGCGGCAGCGTCGCATGGTCGCGCAACGCATGGCCTTCGCGCATGCCCGGGTAGCCGACATGCGGTGTCGTCTCGATCCAGCCGGTGCGCCCGCAGGCGGCGAGCGACGCGGCCGCCGACGCGACGAGGAACGTGCGGCGGTCCATCAGCGCAGCACGTGTTTCCAGTCGTCGTCGAAACGGCGCACGAGCGGCTGGTCGTTGAGTTCGTTCGGCGACATCGGCAGCGCCGGCATGTCGGCCGGGAAGTGGAACATCTCGGCGGCCGTCTGCGCGTCGAGCCAGCGCGTGGGCACCGAGTAGTGCGTCGGCACCGTGAAGTCGCGGCGCTTGCCGGCAACCACGAAGCCCCAGTCGCCGAACGACGGCACGTAGCAGTGGTACGGCCACGTGTTGAGCCCGGCTTCGTGCAGCGTCGCGATGATGGTCCAGTATGCATGCGGCGCGAAATACGGCGAGGTCGACTGGATCACCGCGTAGCCGTTTTCCGACAGGTGGCGTGCGAGCAGCCGGAACACGGGCACCGAATACAGCCGGCCGAGCCCGAAGTTGGTCGGGTCGGGGAAGTCGACGACGATCGCGTCGTACACGTCGGCGTTCGATTCGAGCCAGCGCACCGCGTCGTCGTTGATCACGTGCACGCGCGGGTCCTTCAGCGAGCCCTGGTTCAGCTTGACGAGCGGTGCGGAGGTGGAGAACAGCTTCGTCATCGCGGGATCGAGATCGACGAGCGTGATCTGTTCGAGGTTGCGGTGCTTCAGCAGTTCGCGCACCGCGAGGCCGTCGCCGCCGCCGAGCACGAGCACGCGCTTCGCCCACGGCAGCGCCTCGATCGTCGGGTGGATCAGCGCCTCGTGATAGCGATGCTCGTCGCGCGACGAGAACTGCAGGTTGCCGTTCAGGTACAGCCGCAGGTCGTCGTGCCACTGCGTGAGCACGATGCGCTGGTACGGCGTCGTTTCCGAATAGATCGTCTCGTCGCCGTATACGCCGTGTTCGGCCCAGTGCGTGATGCGGTCCGACAGCGCGAAGCCGGCGACGAGCAGCCCGATCACGAGCGACGCGCGCATCAGCTTGCCGCGCACGTTGCGGATCTCGTCGCGGAACAGGTGCGTCGTCCACAGTGCGACGAACGCGTTCAGGAGACCGAACAGGAAGCTCGTGCGCAGCAGGCCGAGACGCGGCGCGAGCACCAGCGGGAAGATCAGCGACACGGCGAGCGAGCCGAGATAGTCGAAGGTCAGCACTTCGCTGACGGTATGGCGGAACGCCTGGCGCCGCTGCTGGAACGCACGCATCACGAGCGGGATCTCCATCCCGATCAGCAGGCCGAGCGCCAGCACGAGTGCATAGAGCGCCGCGCGGAACGGCGCGGCGAGCCACGCGAACACCGCGAACAGCAGCGCGGCCGAGACGCCGCCGAGCAGGCCGACGAGCAGTTCGATGTCGACGAAGCGGTCGAGCACGTCGTCGTCCTCGACGAACTTCGCGAGCCACGAGCCGATCCCCATCGCGAACAGGTAGCAGCCGATCACCGACGAGAACTGCAGGATCGAATCGCCGAGCAGGTAGCTGGACAGCGCGCTGCTGATCAGTTCGTAGCCGAGCCCGCACGACGCGAGCACGAGAATCGACAGGACGAGCGCACGCCTATGCAGCATGGTGCGTCCGTTGTGCAGCGGTCGGCAATGTGGATATACTGGCGCGGAATTTTGAGGGGCGGCCATCCGTCCGCTGGCCCTGCGCGGGCCGGCCGGCGACGGGGCGGCGAACCGAGCACAAAATCCGAGGGAAAGAATGAATAGTGCCTATCTCTATGCGGTTCATTTACTGTCGGCGTTCGTGCTGCTTCTTGTGTTCGCGGCAGTGTACCTGAAGGTCACCCCGTTCGACGAACTGGCGCTGATCCGCGACGGCAACGCCGCCGCGACGCTGTCGTTCGGCGGTGCGCTGATCGGCTTTTGCCTGACGCTCGCGTCCAGCATCGCGCACAACTCGACGCTCGGCGAAGTCGTGATCTGGGCCGTCGGCGCGATGATCGTGCAACTGATCACCTATGCGGTGTTGACCCGCCTGATACCCGGCATGAATCATGCGATCGAAGATCGCAACGTCGCGATGGGTGGCCTGATGGGCGCCGCGTCGCTCGTCGTCGGCATCATCAATGCCGCCTGCCTGACCTGACGCGCCACGCGTTTCGAGGAGACCGACATGAGTCTGGGATCGTTTATCCGCAAGCAGTTCATCGACGTCCTGCAATGGACGGAAGACACCGACGGCGTGCTGGCCTGGCGCTATCCGATGGAAGACCAGGAAATCCAGTACGGCGGCAAGCTGACCGTACGCGAAACGCAGGTCGCGATCTTCGTCAACGAAGGCAAGGTCGCCGACGTCTTCCAGCCGGGGCTGTACACGCTGGAAACGAACACGCTGCCGGTGCTCACGTACCTGAAGAACTGGGACAAATTCTTTCAGTCGCCCTTCAAGTCGGACGTCTATTTCTTCAGCACGCGGCTGCAGCTCGGCCGCCGCTGGGGCACCGCGCAGCCGGTGACGATCCGCGATCGCGAATTCGGCTTCGTGCAGGTGCGCGCGTTCGGCATCTACTCGTACCGGATCGTCGACGCGGGCGCGTTCCATCGCGAAGTCAGCGGCACGCGCGCGCAGTACACGGTCGACGATCTCGAACAGCAGTTGCGCAACCTGGTCGTCACCGCGATGAGCACGACGTTCGGCTCGTCCGACGTGCCGTTCGTCGACATGGCCGCGAACCAGACGCTGCTGTCGCAGCGCGTCGCCGAGGCGCTGGTGCCGGTGTTCACGCGCTACGGCCTCGCGCTCGACGCGTTCGCGGTCGAAAGCGTGTCGCTGCCGGCCGAGCTGCAGAAGGCGCTCGACCTGCGGATCGGCGCGGGCATGGCCGGCGATCTTGCGCGCGCCACGCAATACCAGACCGCGCAGGCGATTCCGCTCGCCGCGCAGAACCCGGGCGGCATTGCCGGGGTCGGCGCGGGGCTCGCCGCGGGCGCGGCGATCGGGCAGGCA
>NZ_JAAGPP010000179.1:0-234 GCF_017104975.1 Burkholderia sp. Ac-20344 | reverse complement strand
AGATGGGAGTTGTCAGGTAGAGGATGAGCAATACGTGGATAGGTACATGAAAGAGTGAACGACATACGATTGATGTAACGAACAGTGTAAGCGTCGTGTGCTACAGCTGGAGAAACAAGGTGGTGAGTTCAAATGCAGGAAGAAGAGAGTCTATAGAGACTGCGATGTTGCGTAGTGCGATTGTGTTAGTCAGACTCGTGACAACCAGGTTTCTTGATTTTTTTTTTTTTTTTA
>NZ_JAAGPP010000178.1:0-15585 GCF_017104975.1 Burkholderia sp. Ac-20344 | reverse complement strand
CGCCCGGCGCCGCTGGCTGGCGCACACGGCGAGCGGCGCGCGCCTGAAAGTGCGTAGGATCGTCAATCGCAGGTGAAAACGCAAGCCGACCGCATTTTAAGACACCGGTTCCGGTCGTCTATGACAAACAATGCAAAGTTGGCCGTTCGGGCGATGCGTGCGAGGCAGGGCGCGGACACGGGTTCCGCGCAGGTTCCGACGATGCGGAGCGCATCAGGTGGTTGCCGGCGAGCGGGTGGGGAGGATCGCCAGCCGGCGCATGCGAGATGGCTGGCGAACCGGTCGGATGAATCCGCGCAGGCCCGCGCGGCCCCGGCTGTCTCCTTACGCGCCGGGCTGGCCCGTCGCGCCTGCGGCGTCGCCGCCCGGCGTCGGGTTGGCCGGGCACGGCACGACCGGCACGGCGGCCGTCTTGCTGCCGGGTGCGGCCGCCGTCCCGCGCCGTGCCGCCATCGCGCGCACGCCGGCTGCGGCTTGCGTCGCAATCACGTCGAGCGCGCGCCGGTGGCCGGCCACGAGCGCGTCGTAGCCGTCGGCGACCGGTTCCGCGACGCTCGTGCGGCAGGTCATCACGGCCTGCGTGGCGAGCGAGCGCACGCTCCACACGGCATCGACCGCCGCGCGCTTGGCCGGCCACGACTCGAAGCGCTGCACGTTCACGCTGATGCGATACACGGGCACGCCGGGCGGATAAGCGGAATTCGCGACGTCGATCGTGCCGAGCTGCGTCGCGAGATCGTCCGACAGCGCGCGGCGGATCTCGTCGGCGGGCGGCGACGCCCAGCGTTCCTGCTCGAGCACGTCGACCTGCGCAGCGTTCTTCTGCACGACCAGCTGGTTCTTCGCGACCTGTTCGGGCACGCCGACGGACGGCACCTCGATCAGGAACGCCGGATTGGCCGGCGCGGTGCGCAGCGGCGTTGCGGCGTCGGCCGGGCTGAGCGTGTAGAACCGCGCGGGCGGCGAGCTGCACGCGGCGAGCGCGAGGGCGGCGACAGCCGCCGCCGCGCCGCTCGCGAAACCGTTCACGCATGTCGTCATTGTTTATCTCCTGGCTTGCCCTTGAGCAGCGATTCGGGGTGACGCTCGAGGTAGTCGGCGAGCGCGTTCAGCGACTGCAGCGTGCGCGTGAGTTCCTTCAGCGCGCCGCGCACGTCGGACTGCAGCGGCGAATCCTGCTGCAGCGTCGCTTCGGCGGTCGAGAAGGTCTGCTTCGCGGCCGACAGCGTGTCGCGCGCTTCCGGCGCGACCTGCGTGTCGAGCTGCTTGAACAGCCTGTCGGCGTTCGCGAGCGTGCTGTTCAGGTTCGCGCCGATCTGGTCGAACGGCACCTTGTCGAGCTTCTTCGCGATGTCGGCGACCTGCAACTGCAGCTCGTCGAGCGTGTTCGGCACGGTCGGCAGCTCGAGCGGCTGGCGCGCCGTGTCGATCTTCACGGCCGGCGCCTTCGGGAAGAAGTCGAGCGCGACGTACAGCTGGCTCGTCAGCAGGTTGCCGGTGCGCAGCTGGCCGCGCAGCCCGTGCTGGACGAGCCGCTCGACGATCTCGCGGCGGGCCGGTTCGCCCTTGCTCTCGATCGTTTCGCGGAAGCGGCGGCCGAGGCGTTCCGGATACACGTTCATCGTCACCGGCATCAGGAAGTTCTTCGTCTTCGGATCGAAGTCGATGCCGATGTTCGTCACTTCGCCGAGCACGATGCCGCGGAAATCGACCGTCGCGCCGACGGCGAGCCCGCGCAGCGACTGGTTGAAGTTCATCACGACCTGCAGCGGCAGGCCGTCCGGGTCGCGCATCGCGTCGCCCTCGTCGGACGCGAGGCGGAACGTCGTGTTGTTCGGCGCCGTCGCGCCGCTGCCCTGGTTCGGCGGCGTCTGGAACGCGATGCCGCCGAGGATCACCGTCGCGAGCGACTGCGTGTTCAGCTTCAGGCCGCTCGAATCGAGCCGCAGGTCGACGCCGCTCGCCTGCCACCAGCGCGAGTTCACGCCGACGTACTGGTCGTACGGCGCATTGACGAACACGTTGAACGTGACGCCCGTGCCGTCCTTGTCGAGCGAGAAGCCGACCACCTGGCCGACCTGCACGCGGCGGTAGTAGACCGGCGAGCCGATGTCGACCGAGCCGAGCGAATCGCCGCGCAGCACGTATTGCGTGCCTTTCTGGTCGCCCGTGACGGCGGGCGGCGTCTCGAGGCCGGTGAAGTCGGTCAGCGTATCCTCCGAACGCCCGGCGTCGACGCCGATGTACGCGCCCGACAGCAGCGTGCCGAGCCCCGACACGCCGGTCGCGCCGACGCGCGGCCGCACGATCCAGAAGCGCGAGCCCTTGACCGCGAAGTCCTCCGCTTCCTTCTTGAGCTGCACCTGGACGAGCACGCGCGCCAGGTCCTTCGACAGCTTGATCGTCTTGACCATGCCGATCTCGACGTCCTTGTACTTGACCTGGGTCTTGCCGGGCTCGAGCCCTTCGGCGCTGTGGAAGCTGATCGTGATTTCCGGGCCGCGCTCGCGCACGGACTTGATCACGAGGCCGATGCCGATCAGCGCGGCGATCAGCGGCACGAGCCAGACGAGCGACGGCAGCCAGCCGCTTTTCGTCGAGATCGTCGGATCGGGCGGCCGGGGCGCGTCGTGCTGCGGGCCTTGTGGACTATTCATGGTGATTCCCTGAGGTTTCGACTGGATCCCATATCAGGCGGGGATCGAACTGCATCGACGCGAGCATCGTCAGGATCACGACCGAGCCGAACGCGAGCGCGCCGGGGCCGGCCGTGATGGTGGCGAGCGAACGGAAATGGACGAGCGCGACGGTCAGCGTCACGACGAAGATGTCGAGCATCGACCAGCGGCCGATGCGCTCGACGATCCGGAACAGGCGCGTGCGCTGCAGCGGCCGCCAGGCGGTGCGGCGCTGCGCGCTGATCACGAGGATCAGCAGCACGCAGAGCTTGAGCATCGGCACGAGGATGCTCGCGACGAACACGACGACCGCGAGCGGCCAGTCGCCGGACGTCCAGAAATAGATGACGCCGCTCATGATCGTGTCTTCCTGCGAGCCGACGATCGACGACGTACGCATGATCGGCAGCAGGTTCGCGGGAATGTAGAGGATCGCGGCCGCGAGCAGCAGCGCCCATGTGCGCACGATGCTGTTCGGCGTGCGGAAGTGAAGCGTGCTGCCGCAGCGCGCGCAATGCGCGTGCGGATGGTCGATCGTCTGTACGAGCCCGCATGCGTGGCAGCTGGCGTAGCCCTCGCGGGCGGCGGTCGGCATTGTCATCGGCGGGGGGCTTCCGGCGGCGGCGCGGCGTCGTCGGGCCGGACACGTGTGCGCCCGGCGCGCAGGTCGTCGGCGATGTCCCACAGCGTGCGCGGGTCGAACATCAGCACGACGGCGGTCATCAGCGTGAGCGCGCCGAACGCGAACAGCGCGGCGTCGGGAACGACTTTTGCCAGACTCACCATCTTCACGATCGTGACGACGATGCCGAGCATGAATACTTCGATCATGCCCCACGGCCGCACGAGCTGGATCGTGCGCAGCACCAGGTTGAGACCCGGCGGCACGACGCCGCGGCGGATCGGCAGCAGCACGTACAGCAGCGCGGCCATTTCGACGAGCGGGAACAGCACAGTCGAACAGAACACCATCACGCCGACGATTTCCATGCCCTGGCGCCACAGCGCGTCGATCGCGCCGATCAGCGTCGTCTGCACGCGCGTACCGTTCAGGTCCATTTCGAGGATCGGGAACGTCTGCGCGATGACGAACGTGACGAGTGCCGCGACCGCGAGCGCGCTGATTCGCTCGATCTGCGTGGTGCTATCGCGATAGAGCTGCGCGTCGCAGCGCGGACAGCGCGCGATTTCGCGGCGGCCGAGATGCGGTTTGTGCAACAGTGCGTCGCACTCGTGACAGGCAATCAGGTCGTTTCGTTGCATGGAAAAAGCAGTGGTGCGACGGCTGGGGAGGCGCGTCGACGGGGCCGGAACCCGCGCCAATCTTACCAAAAGGCCTTTTTCGGTGTGTCAACGATCGCGTGTGCGGTGACCGATCGGTAACATGACAGGAAGCTGTCAGCCGGCTGGCGGGCCTGTCTTCAGAGTCCGCGCGTGTCAAAAGGTTGCGGTAGCATGGCGCCCTTGACAAGCGTCGGACGAATGGCCGGCGCGGCCGTTCGCTGAACTGAGGAATCCAAGATGGCATCGAAATCGCTGCTGGCCAGGCCGGTACGCTACACGCAGACGGCGATCGCGCTGCACTGGCTGATCGCGCTGCTGATCGTCTGCGCGTTCGCGCTGGGCTGGGTGATGACCGACATCCCCGGCTTCACGCCGACCAAGCTGAAGTACTTCTCGTGGCACAAGTGGATCGGCGTGACGGTATTCGCGCTGGCCGTCGCGCGCGTGCTGTGGCGTGCGACCCACGTGCCGCCGGCGCTGCCGGGCGGTACGCCGGCGTGGCAGCGTGCGGCGTCGCACGGCGTGCACATCCTGCTGTACGTGCTGATGATCGTGATTCCGGTGACGGGCTACCTGTACAGCTCGGCGTCGAACATCCCGGTCGTCTACCTCGGCATCGTGCCGCTGCCGCGGCTGATCGACCCCGATCCGGTGCTGAAGGAAACCTTCAAGACGCTGCACGTGTCATTGAATTACATTCTGCTTGCACTCGTCTCGATGCATGTGCTCGCGGCGCTCAAGCACCAGTTGTTGGACCGCGACGGCCTGCTGTCGCGGATGCTTCCCTCTGCCAAATGAAGGATCCCATGAAAGTGTCTTTCTCCCGCTCCATGCTGACCGCGTTCGCCGCGGTGTCACTTGTCGCGTCGGGCGCGGCGCTCGCCGATGTCGATCTCGCGAAGAGCAAGGTGTCCGCCGTGTCGAAGCAGATGAACGTGCCGACCGAAGGCGCGTTCAAGAAGTTTTCCGCGCAGGTGAAGTTCGATCCGGCGAAAGCCGCGCAGGGCAGCGCCCAGATGACGATCGACGTCGGAAGCTATGACCTCGGCGACAAGATGTACAACGACCAGGTCGCCGGCAAGGACTGGTTCGACGCGAAGGCGTATCCGCAGGCGACGTTCGTGTCGTCGGCGATCGCGCCGGCGGGTGGCAACAAGTACAACGTGACCGGCAAGCTGACGATCAAGGGCAAGTCCGAGAACGTCACGGTGCCCGTCACGGTCACGCAGAGCGGCGCGACGCAGACTTTCGACGGCGTGCTGCCGATCAAGCGCTCGGCGTTCAACGTCGGCACCGGCGAGTGGAAGGACACGTCGGTCGTCGCGGACGACGTGCAGATCAAGTTCCATCTCGTCGCCACGAAGTAAGCGGCGGGCTGTCGCCTCACCTGAATGCCGCGCGAGGGCGCGGCGCCGTTCCAAGGAGAAAGAGTTGAAAAAGCAACTGATCATCGCCGCAGGCGCACTGGCAGCGTCGCTGTCGTTCTCGGCGTTTGCCGACAGCGCAACGTACCAGTTCGACCCGAGCCACACGTACCCGAGCTTCGAGGCCGACCACTTCGGCGGTCTGTCCGTCTGGCGCGGCAAGTTCGACAAGTCGAGCGGCACCGTGACGCTCGACCGCGCGGCGAAGACGGGTACGGTCGACGTGACGACCGACATCGCGTCGATCCACACCGGCAGCGCGAAGCTCGACGAGCATCTGCAGACGGCCGAGTTCTTCGACGTCGCCAAGTTCCCGCAGGCGAACTACAAGGGCGCAATCAAGTTCGACGGCGACAAGCCGGTGTCGGTGGTCGGCAACCTGACGCTGCACGGCGTCACGAAGCCGCTGACGCTGAAGATCGATTCGTTCAAGTGCATGCCGCACCCGATGCTCAAGCGTGAAGTGTGCGGTGTCGACGCAGTCGGCGAATTCAGCCGCGACGATTTCGGCCTCGACTACGGCAAGCAGTACGGCTTCAAGATGAAGACGAAGCTGCTGATCACGGCAGAAGCCGTCAAGCAGCAGTAATGCTTCCGGTCGGGCCGGCCGCCGCGCCGGCCCGCCGCGAGCACGCCGCCGCGTTCCCGTCAGGGGGCGCGGCGGTTTTTTTTGCGCGCCTATAATCGCCCGAGCGCCGTGCGCGGCGCCGGGCAGGCCAACGGCGCGCGCGGCCGCCTCGAACAGAACGTACAACGACAAGGAGATCGCCGATGCATGCCGTCACGCAGTCCCGTTCCATTGCCTCGTCGCCGCGCGTGTGGCGCGCGGTGGTCGCCGCGTCGATCGGCAATGCGCTCGAGTGGTTCGATCTCGTCGTCTACGGCTTCTTCGCGGTGACGATCTCGAAGCTGTTCTTCCCGGCCGGCAACGACACCGTGTCGCTGCTGCTCACGCTCGGCACGTTCGGCGTGTCGTTCTTCATGCGGCCGCTCGGCGCGATCGTGCTCGGCGCGTATGCCGACCGCGCAGGCCGCAAGGCCGCGCTCACGCTGTCGATCCTGCTGATGATGGCCGGCACGCTGATCATCGCGGTGCTGCCGACCTACGAGACGATCGGCGTCGCCGCGCCGGTGATCCTCGTCGCCGCGCGGCTGATGCAGGGCTTCTCGGCCGGCGGCGAATTCGGCAGCGCGACCGCGTTCCTCGCCGAGCACGTGCCGGGCCGGCGCGGCTTCTTCGCGAGCTGGCAGGTCGCGAGCCAGGGGCTCACGACGCTGCTCGCCGCCGGCTTCGGCACCGTGCTGAACGCGCAGCTGTCGGCCGCGCAGATGGCGTCGTGGGGCTGGCGCGTGCCGTTCTTCTTCGGGCTGCTGCTCGGGCCGGTCGCGTACTACATCCGCACGAAGGTCGACGAGACGCCCGAATTCCTCGCGGCGGAAGGCACCGCGACCCCGCTGCGCGACACATTCGCGTCGCACAAGGCGCGCCTCGTGGCCGCGATGGGCGTGGTCGTGCTCGGCACCGTCGCGACCTATCTCGTGCTGTTCATGCCGACCTACGGCGTGAAGCAGCTTGGCCTTGCGCCGTCGGCCGCGTTCGCGGCGATCCTCGTCGTCGGCGTGATCCAGATGGCGTTCGCGCCGCTCGTCGGCCAATGGTCGGACACCTACGGCCGCGTGCGCGTGATGATCGCGCCGGCCGTCGGCATCCTCGTGCTGATCTATCCGGCGTTCGCGTACCTGGTTGGCCATCCGGGCTTCGGCACGCTGATCGCGCTGCAGGTGCTGCTCGCGTTCCTGATGACGGGGTACTTCGCGGCGCTGCCGGGTCTGTTGTCCGAAGTGTTTCCGGTGCAGACGCGTACGACCGGGATGTCGCTCGCGTATAACGTCGCGGTGACGATCTTCGGCGGCTTCGGGCCATTCATCATCGCGTGGCTGATCAAGGCGACCGGGATGAAGACCGCGCCGAGTTTCTACCTGATGTTCGCGGCCGTGCTGAGCCTCATCGCGCTGGTCGTGCTGCGCCGGCGGTTCGGCTTCCGGTAACGAGAGGGCAGGCGGTGCGCGTCAGTTGCCGGTGCGCTCGCACACGGGCTGCGCGGGCATCAGTTGCGGTTTGGCTTCGACGGTCTGCACGGGGTGCCCGGCGAGCGCGGCAAGCGCCTGCCTGAGCTGCCAGTCGGTGGCCGTGCCGAATACGCGCTGCGGCAACGCCGCGCTCTTCGTCGTATCGATCTTCGCGAGCGCACGCTGCTCGCGCAGCTTTTGCCGTTCCTTGCGCACCGTCGCGAACGGATCGGGCGCCAGCCGGTCCGCATACGGCGCGCGGGCGAGATCGGCTTCCCGATACCACAGCAGCACGCCGTCGACGTCCGCGTCGCGGCGCGGCGGCACGAGCCAGTCCGGCACGACGCCGTAGCCGTCCATCGGGCAGCCGTTCGGCCGCAGGTTGCGCGCGAACGTGAAATTCAGGCGCGTGCCGTCGATCAGGTCGACGCCCGTCTGCGCGAGCCCCTTTCCGTAGGTCGGCATGCCGAGCAGCTTCGCGCGGCCGAGATCCTTCAGCGCCGCCGCGGTCGCTTCGGCCGCCGACGCGCTCTGTCCGTCGACGAGCACGACGAGCGGCACGGTGCGCCACCAGTCGTCGGCCTGCAGCGGCGCGAGCGGGTCCTGCCCGTGCGTGACCGGCAATGCGTAATCGGGCCAGTTGGTCGTGTAGCGGCGGCGGTTGGCGTCGCCGCGCTCGACCGTCACCATCGCGGTGCGGTCGCGGCCCGCGAACAGCGCGGTGATGCCGATCGCCGCATTGAGCGCGCCGCCGCCGTTGATGCGTAGGTCGAGAATCAGGCCTTTCACCGGTGGGCCCGCGCGGCGCGCGGCCTGCACCGCGTCGATGGTGTCGCCGACCGCCGGTTCCGGAAAGCTCGACAGCCGCGTGTACAGGATGTCGCCGTCGAGCCGTTTCGCGGTGGCCGGATGCGGCTTGATGATCGTCCGCACCGGTGCGAAGTTCAGCGTCGCGTGCGATGGGCCGCGCTGTACCGCGAGCTTCAGCGGCACACCCGCGTCGCCCTTGGCGAGCTTGGCCAGGTCGGCGGCGTCGATGCCGACGACGCGCGTATCGTTCATCGCGACGACGAGATCGTCGGGGCGCACGCCGGCCTTTTCCGCGGGCGCGTCGGGAATCACGTCGACGATGTGCAGCCCGTCGGGCCGCGTCTCGAACACGATGCCGATGCCGGGCGTGCCGTCGCGCGCGCGCCGTTCGTCGTCGCGCCGCGCCTGCTCCTCCTTCGCGTCGAAGAAACGCGCGTACGGCAGCGTCTTGATTCCCGCGTGGGTCGTTGCGTCGAGCAGCGCGCCGATGTCGACGTCGGTCAGGTGCTGTCGCTTCAGGATTTCCACCGCCGCCTTGAGCTCGCAGATTTGCGGCTCCCAGTCGGGCGGGCAGGGCGAAGGCAACTGGGCGGTGGCGGGTGAGGCGGCGGGTGAGGAAGCGGGCGGGGCGGACGCCGGCTGTTGCGCACCGACGGACGACACGCACGGCAGGAGCGCGGCCGCGACGGCTGCACAGACGGCAAGGCGAAGAACGACACGCGTGGGAGGCATCATCGGGACCGCACGTTTGAACGGAGGGCGAAGGTGCTTTCCCGCGGCGCGCGGTGCGGTGCGGCGGGACGGTCACGATTGTAGCCGACGCGCATGACGGAGCAGGGTGAGCGGGCACCATGCGCCGAGATGGCGCGGGCATGAAAAAGGCCGGCCCATCGGGCCGGCCTTTCGTGTGTGCCGAAGCAGCGAGGCGCTTAGACCTGCGCGCCTGCGTTCGGATCGTCCGGATCGTGCGCGGTCTTCTTTTCCTTGATCAGGTCTTCGCGCTTGATGCCGAGCCACATCGCGAGCGACCCCGCGACGAACACCGACGAGTAGATGCCGAACATGATGCCGACCGTCAGCGCGAGTGCGAAGTAGTGCAGCGTCGGGCCGCCGAAGAAGAACATCGACAGCACCATCATTTCGGTCGACGTGTGCGTGATGATCGTGCGCGACATCGTGGTCGTGATCGCGTGGTTGATCACTTCCTGCACGCTCATCTTGCGTTCGCGGCGGAACGTTTCGCGGATCCGGTCGAAGATGACGACCGACTCGTTGACCGAGTAGCCGAGCACCGCGAGGATCGCCGCGAGCACCGCCAGCGAGAACTCCCACTGGAAGAACGCGAAGAAGCCGAGAATGATCACGACGTCGTGCAGGTTGGCGATGATGCCGGCCACTGCGTACTTCCACTCGAAGCGGAACGACAGGTAGATCACGATGCCGATCACGACGCACGCGAGCGCGAGCAGGCCGTCGGTTGCGAGCTCCCGGCCGACCTGCGGGCCGACGAACTCGACGCGCTGCAGCGTGACGTCCGGGCTCTGCGCCTTCAGCGCGCCCATCACCTGGTCGCTCTGCTGCGCGGACGTGAGGCCTTCCTTCAGCTGCAGGCGGATCAGCACGTTGCGCGACGTGCCGAAGTTCTGCACCTGCGCGTCGGCGTAGCCGAGCTTGCCGAGCGTCGCGCGCACGGGTTCGAGTTCAGCGGCCTGCTGGTACTGCACCTCGATCACCGTCCCGCCGGTGAATTCGACGGACAGGTGCAGACCGCGGTGGAACAGGAAGAACACGGCGGCGAGGAACGTGACCAGCGAGATCACGTTGAACACCAGCGCGTGCCGCATGAACGGAATGTCTTTACGGATGCGGAAAAATTCCATGGTCTCGTCTCCGGGGCCTTATTGGGTCGAGCCCGGTTTCTTCGGCGACACGCCTTGCTGCGCGCGGTTGCGCAGCTGCGGCTTGCCGGCGCGCGGCGCGTTGCTCTTCGCGGGGGCGGCGAGCTTCGCGGCGCGTGCGGTGTCGGTCGATTCGTCGGCGTCGGTGAACGACGTGCCGGCAGCGGCGCCTTCCGGCTTCCACACCTGGCCGATCGCGAGCGACTTCAGCTTCTTGCGGCCGCCGTACCAGAGGTTGACGATCCCGCGCGAGAAGAACACCGCGGAGAACATCGACGTCAGGATACCGAGGCAGTGCACGATCGCGAACGCGCGAACCGGGCCCGAGCCGAACGCGAGCAGCGCGAGGCCGGCGATCAGCGTCGTGACGTTCGAGTCGAGAATCGTCGCCCATGCATGCGCGTAGCCGGCCTGGATCGCGGTCTGCGGCGGCTGGCCGGCGCGCAGTTCTTCACGCACGCGCTCGTTGATCAGCACGTTCGAGTCGATCGCCATACCGAGCGCGAGCGCGATAGCGGCGATGCCGGGCAGCGTCAGCGTCGCCTGCATCAGCGACAGCACGGCGACGAGCAGCAACAGGTTCACCGACAGGCCGATTACCGACACGACGCCGAACAGCATGTAGTACGCGATCATGAACACGGCGATCGCGCAGAAGCCCCAGATCACCGAGTGGACGCCCATCTTGATGTTGTCGGCGCCGAGGCTCGGGCCGATCGTGCGTTCCTCGATGATGTCCATCGGCGCGGCGAGCGAGCCGGCGCGCAGCAGCAGCGCGAGGTCGGCTGCGGCCTGCGGCGTCGGCTGGCCCGTGATCTGGAAGCGGTCGCCGAGTTCCGACTGGATCGTCGCGACCGTCAGCACTTCGCCCTTGCCCTTCTCGAACAGCACCATCGCCATCGGCTTGCCGATGTTCTCGCGCGATACCGCGCGCACCGAGCGGCCACCCGCCGAATCGAGGCGGATGTTGACCGACGGACGCTGGTGATCGTCGAAGCCGGCCGATGCATCGATGATGCGGTCGCCCGTGAAGATCACGTCCTTCTTCAGCAGCACCGGCGCCTGGTTGCCCTGCGTGAACAGCTCTTCACCCGGCGGCACCGGGTCGTTCGGGTTCGGGTGCGTGTTGATCGGGTCGGCGAGACGCGCCTCGAGCGTCGCGGTGCGGCCGATGATGTCCTTCGCCTTCGCGGTGTCCTGCACGCCCGGCAGCTCGACGACGATGCGGTCGCTGCCCTGCTGCTGCAGGATCGGCTCCGACACGCCGAGTTCGTTCACGCGGTTGTGGAGCGTCGTCAGGTTCTGCTTGAGCGCGGCGTCCTCGACGGACTTCTGCACGGCCGGCGTAAACGTGCCGACGACCTGCGTGCCGCCGCCGCCGGGCTGGGTCGCCCATTGCAGTTCGGTGATCGACAGCGCGAGCACCTTGCGGGCGTCTTCCGCCGTCTGCGCATCGCTGAAATTGACGACCACGGACTGGTCGACGCGGCTCACGCCGCCGTCGCGGATGTTCTTGTCGCGCAGCAGCGTGCGCGCGTCGGACGCGTCGGAATCGAGCTTCTTCGTCAGCGCGCCCGTCATGTCGACCTGGAGCAGGAAGTGGACACCGCCGCGCAGGTCGAGGCCGAGATACATCGGCAGCGCGTGCAGCGAGGTCAGCCAGCGCGGCGACGCGCTCTGCAGGTTCAGCGCGACGACGTACTGCGGATCGTTCGGGTCGGTGTTCAGCGACTTCTGCAGCAGGTCCTTGACGCGCAGCTGCGTATCGGTGTCCTTCAGGCGCACGCGGATGTTCGCGTTGGTCGCCGTGTTCTCGAAGGTGACGTCGTCCGGCGTGATCTGCGCGGACGCGAGCGCCGATTCGACCTGGGTCAGCGTGGTCGAGTCGAGCTTGACCGTGGCCTTGCCGCTCGACACCTGCACCGCCGGCGATTCGCCGAAGAAGTTGGGCAATGTGTACAGAAGGCCGATGGCGAGCGCCACGACCATCACGACATATTTCCAGAGTGGATAACGATTCATGAGGGAGCCGAACGGGTGGTTGGCGTGAAAGCGTCGCGTCCGGCGCCGCGGCGGCCCGCTCTCTCAGGCGGGCACGGCGCGGGGAGCCGGACGCTCGGTGAAGGGCTTACAGCGACTTGATCGTGCCCTTCGGCAGAATGGTCGTGACTGCAGCCTTCTGCACGGTGATTTCGGTGCCTTCGGCGATCTCGACGCCGATGTAGCCTTCGGTGACCTTCGTCACCTTGCCCACGAGGCCGCCGCTCGTGACGACTTCGTCGCCCTTGGCCATGGCCGCGAGCATGTTGCGGTGCTCCTTCTGGCGCTTCATCTGCGGACGGATCATGATGAAGTAGAGCACGGCAAACATCAGGATGAGCGGCAGGAAGCTCATCAGGCTCGATTCGGCGCCACCGGCACCTTGGGCGAACGCGTTGGAAATGAACGGCACGTTGGTCTCTCCGTAGGGGAAGATCGAAAAATAAGCCGGTTATTCTACCACCGGCCCCATGCGCAAACGGATCGGCAAATGCGCTTTCGGATCAAGCTGTTAAAGCGAGAACCGGTACCGTTGCGACTTGTGTGGAAAGGCAATTGTAATGTTTGTCGGTTCCGAGCGGCAGTTGGGACGCGCTTGTTTAGGACGAGTCCCAAAAGATTTTCGATCCGTTTAGTGCTTGTCTTATCAAGGGCGGCGCGACCGCCCGTCAGTCGACCCCTCTGGCGCGATCCTCCGCGAAGCGCTGGCGGAACGCGTCGAACGTGTGGGTCTCGATCGCTTCGCGGATCTCGCTCATCAGCTGCAGGTAGTAGTGCAGGTTGTGGATCGTGTTGAGCTGTGCGCCGAGGATCTCGCCGACGCGGTGCAGGTGATGCAGGTAGCCGCGCGAGAAGTTCTGGCACGTGTAGCACGTGCAGCTCGCGTCGAGCGGCTTCAGCGAATTCTTGTGCGTCGCGTTGCGGATCTTCACGTCGCCGAAGCGCGTGAACAGCCAGCCGTTGCGCGCGTTGCGGGTCGGCATCACGCAGTCGAACATGTCGATGCCGTTGGCGACGCCCTCGACCAGGTCCTCCGGCGTGCCGACACCCATCAGGTAGTGCGGCTTGTTGGCCGGCAGCTTCGGGCCGACGTGCTGCAGCACCCGCATCATGTCTTCCTTCGGCTCGCCGACCGACAGCCCGCCGATCGCGAGGCCGTGGAAGCCGAGTTCCGCGAGGCCCGCGAGCGATTCGTCGCGCAGGTCCTCGAACATTCCGCCCTGGACGATCCCGAACAGCGCGTTCGGGTTGCCGAGCCGGTCGAACTCGTCGAGCGAGCGCTTCGCCCAGCGCAGCGACATGCGCATCGACTCGGCCGCTTCCTTGTGCGTGGTCGGCACGCCGTTGGTCGCATACGGCGTGCACTCGTCGAACTGCATCACGACGTCGGAGTTCAGCACCTTCTGGATCTGCATCGACACTTCCGGCGACAGGAACAGCTTGTCGCCGTTGATCGGCGACGCGAACGTGACGCCGTCCTCGGTGATCTTGCGCAGGTCGCCGAGCGAGAACACCTGGAAGCCGCCCGAGTCGGTCAGGATCGGCTTGTTCCAGCCCATGAAGCCGTGCAGGCCGCCGTGCGCGTCGATCGTGTCGAGGCCCGGGCGCAGCCACAGGTGGAACGTGTTGCCGAGGATGATCTGGGCCTTGATCTCGTGCAGCTCGCGCGGCTGGATCGCCTTCACGGTGCCGTACGTGCCGACCGGCATGAAGATCGGCGTCTCGACCACGCCGTGGTTGAGCTTTACGCGGCCGCGGCGCGCATGGCCGTCGGTCGTCAGCAGTTCGAATTCGAGCCCGTTCGCCGGGCGGTCCTGCACGGGGGCGTGCATATCAGCGTGCGTATCGTGGGATGAACCTTCGGTCATCGCGTCATTCTCCTTGCCACCGGAAAACAGTCCGGCGCATGTTGGAAACGCCGCCGGGAATCCGGCGGCGGGGAAAGCGGGTGCGTGCGAGCATCGCACGCACAACGTGAAAGCGGAACCTGGCCGTTCGGTACGGCGGCACGGCCTCCGTGCCGCGCTTACGCGCTCGGCGCCTCCGGCGCGTCGCGCCGCGTGAGCAGCATCGCATCGCCGTAGCTGAAGAAGCGGTAGCGTTGCTCGATCGCGTGCCGGTACGCGGCGCGGATCGTCTCGACGCCCGCGAACGCGGACACCAGCATCAGCAGCGTCGACTTCGGCAGGTGGAAGTTCGTGACGAGCCGGTCGACCACGCGGAAGCGATAGCCGGGCGTGATGAAGATGTCGGTCTCGGCCTGCGTGGCCGCAAGCGGGCGGCCCGCTTCGTCGGCCGCGCGCGCCGCGGCTTCGAGCGCGCGCATCGACGTCGTGCCGACCGCGATCACGTTGCCGCCGCGCGCGCGGGTCGCGGCGATCCTGTCGACGAGCGACTGCGGCAGGTCGTACCACTCGCTGTGCATCCGGTGCTCGGCGATGTTGTCGACACGCACCGGCTGGAACGTGCCGGCGCCGACGTGCAGCGTGAGCGTCGCGCGCTCGACGCCCATCGCGTCGAGCCGGTCGAGCATCGGCTGGTCGAAGTGCAGCCCGGCCGTGGGCGCGGCGACCGCGCCCGGGTTGCTCGCGTAGACGGTCTGGTAGCGCATCTCGTCGGTCGCGTCCGGATCGTGCTCGATATAGGGCGGCAGCGGCAGGCGGCCGTACTGCTCGATCAGCTCGAGGCACGGCGCGGGGAAGTTCAGCGTGAAGAACGGATCGACGCGCTCGCCCACCGTCACGTCGAACGCATCGGCGAGCCGCAGCGTCGTGCCGGCGCCCGGCGACTTGCTCGCGCGGATCTGCGCGAGCGCCGTGTGCGTGCCGGTCACGCGCTCGATCAGCACCTCGATCTTGCCGCCGCTGGCCTTCTGGCCGAAGAAACGCGCCTTCAGCACTTTGGTATCGTTGAAGACGAGCAGATCGCCGGCCGCGATGCATGCCGGCAGCTCGGTGAAATGGCGGTCGACGAAGCGCGCGGGCGCGACGGTGCCGTCGACCTCGAGCAGGCGGCTTGCGGTGCGATCGGGCAGCGCGGTTTGTGCAATCAGCTCGGGCGGCAGATTGAAATCGAAATCGGAAAGCGTGAACATGCGGGCTGGTTCGAAGCGGCCGGCGGGCGTCGCCGGCAGGGCGGAAACGCGTAAATGGGGCGCGCGAGCCGCTATGATGACGGGATGCGCGGCCTGGCCGGCGTCGTTCGTTCGGACGACGTGAAAGCCGCTATTGTACTTGCCTTGCGAAGCACCCAGACGATCCGATGCCTGTGTCACCACGCCGTTCCCCCGCCGCCGTTGCCGATTCCGCCGATCCGTTCGACGCGGAGGATGTTGCGCTGCCCGCGCGAAGCGCGGGGGAGCGTGATTCCGCGGAGCGCGCA
>NZ_JAAGPP010000177.1:0-236 GCF_017104975.1 Burkholderia sp. Ac-20344 | reverse complement strand
AAAAAAAAAAAATCGCGGTGTCCGGCTCGTACACGAACCCCGGCCACGGCCGCGGCACGCTCGACCTTCGCGCCCATTTCGCCCGCGCGTCGTTGGCGCGCATTCCGCGCTACCTGCCGACCGGGATGTCCGAACACCTTCGCGCCTATCTAGACCACTCGCTGCAGGTCGCCCACTTGACCAACGTCGCGTCGCTCCGTGCCCGCCCCCCCCTCGTGACATTCACGTTCGCACCC
>NZ_JAAGPP010000176.1:0-16238 GCF_017104975.1 Burkholderia sp. Ac-20344 | reverse complement strand
CCGCCAGCGGCGGTCAGGCGCCGGCCGCGGCCGCGCCCGATCCGGCGGAAACGCCCGCCCCGCGCGGCTCAAACATCAGAAGTATCAATGGTTCAGCCCTCAATTCCGCCCAACGAAATTGCTCCGAATTGCGGCCTGTTCGCGTTAAACTGCGTCAAGCTGTATTCAACAAAGACATCTTCGCCATTACGGCATCCACGATACGAGGATAGGTTCGATGCGCACTACCGGCTCATCCGGGGCAATGACCCTGCTCACCGAACACGACCCGGCCGACGGCCGCGAACTGCGCTCGCTCCGGCTCGAAGCAACCGGCGACGGCAAGAGCGTGCTGCTGATCGAGATCGACGAACGCAAGCCTGGCATCCATCGTGAAGTCCGCTACGAGATCACGCCGGCGGAACTGATCGCGGCGATCCGCTCGCACGGCGCCGAGCTGCCCGGCGAAAACCACGGCGCAGCGTCGCTCGCCCGCACCTCCTCCTGATCTCGCACGGTGAGCCGCACGCAGCGCGCCGGCTCACCGACATCCCCCTGCCGCCGTCAGGCGCTTTGCGTTATTCCCTCCGCCGACTTGAAAAAGGCCGATAATCGGCGCATCTGCGTGCTTTCCGCGCGCGTTTCCTTTTCGGCCAGCCGTCATGCTCCTCCGTGACCTCGTCGCCCAATACGGGCCGCTTCTCGTCTTCGCCAACGTGCTCGCGGCGGCCATCGGGCTGCCGGTGCCCGCGATGCCGACGCTCGTGCTGTTCGGTGCGATGTCCGCGATGCACCCGGCGATGATCGGCTCGCAACTGGTCACGGTAGTCGCGCTGTCGGTGCTCGGCGCCCTGATCGGCGATACCGTCTGGTACCTCGCCGGCCGGCGCTACGGCGGCACGACGCTGAAGACGATCTGCCGGCTGTCGCTGTCGCGTGACAGCTGCGTGAAAAAGACCGAACACTTCTTCGGCCGCTACGGCGTACGCGTGCTTGCCGTCGCGCGCTTCATTCCGGGGCTGTCGCTCGTGTCGGTGCCGATGGCCGGCGCGTTCGGCACGCGCTATCGCACGTTCGTCGGCTACGATGCGCTCGGCGCCGCGCTGTGGACGATCGTCGGGCTGGTGGTCGGGGTGACGTTCTATCGCCAGATCGACTGGCTGTTCGCCGGCGCCGGCCAGCTCGGCCGCGTGGCGCTGCTGGTGGCCGTCGCGGTGCTGGCGGTGTACGCGGCGATCCGCTGGATGCGCCGCCGTGCGCTGATCCGCCAGCTCGCGAGCGCGCGGATCGGCGTCGACGAGCTCGACGCGATGCTGCGCAATACGTCCGCGCCGGTGGTCCTCGACGTGCGCTCGCCCGAGCACCGCAAGCTCGACCCGTTCACGATTCCCGGCGCACAGTTCGCCGACGAACGCCAGATCGGCGACATCGTCACGCGCTATCCGTTCACGCAGAAGTTCGTCGTGTTCTGCTCGTGCCCGAACGAAGTGACGGCGGCCCTGATGGCGAAGCGCCTGCTCGACGCAGGCTTCACCGATGCGCTTGCGCTGCGCGGCGGCCTCGACGCATGGCGCGATACGGGCCGCCAGCTCACGTCGCTCGTGGAAGACATGCCCGCTGCGAACGATCCGGTCGCGGGGCTGCACAAGCCGGCCTGATCGTTTCGATCGCAGGCCGGCCGTGCGAGGCGGGGGCGCATGCGCCCCCCTTCGATCAGAACGCGTGCAGCGGCAGGTTCACGACCAGACGGTACTCGGTGTTCGTCGCGTCCGAGTAGTGCGCCGAACCGGCGTGCCACATCGCGATGAACGTGACCTTCGTGTCCTTCAGCTTGCCGCTCTGGAACGTGTACGACGGGATGAAGCCGAACTCGTGGTGACGGCCCTGCACCGGCGCACCGTTGCTCCAGTAGATGCTCGACTTGCTCGGGTCGTTCGCCGCACCCGCGCTGCCGTCCGCACCCCAGCCCGTCACGCCCCACACCATCGCCTTGAAGCCCGGCAGGCCCGCTTCCTTGCCGTAGAACGTGTAACGCAGCTGCAGCGACTTTTCGTGCGGCGCGTTGTAGTCGACGTCCATCGAGTTGGCCAGGAAGATGCCGTTCGTTTCGTTCAGGTAGTCGAAGAACTGGTCGCCGAGCACCTGCTGGAAGCCGAGCAGCAGCTCGTGCGGGCCGTGCTGCGCGGCCAGCGACAGGCTGTATGCGTTGTTGTTGATCTTGCCTTGCAGCGCATCGCCCGTGTCGTGCGTCGAGTAGACGTTGCCGAAGCCCGTCCACTTGATCGTCTGCGGGCTGCCGATGCTGTGCTTCACCGACGCGTAGTACTGGTGCCACACGTCGTCGGCCTGGTTCGCGTACAGCGCGATTTCGCCGTTCGGCGAGTAGTCCCACGTGCCGCCGACATACGACAGGCGATTGATGCGCGTGCCGCCGTATTGCGTCGTCAGGTTGGTGAGCGTCGTGTGACCGCGCGCGTCGGTCTTCGTGAAGCTGCCGGCCTCGAGCATCACGTTCTTGAATTCATTGCTGACGAGTGTCGCACCGAGGAACGTCGGCGGCAGCGCACGGTTGTCGTGCTGCTCCATGAACGGGTTGTCGACGGCCTGCAGACCGTACTTGACCACCGTGTTCGAAATGCGCGCCTTCACGTCGTAGATGCCGGGATAGGCCCATGCGAGCTGGTTGCCGCCACCGCCGCCCTTCGCGATGTGCACCATGCTGCCGGCGCCCTGGCCGCCGTCGAGCTTCAGCGCCGCATACAGCGACGCGTCGAAGCCGATACCGATCAGGCCCGTCGTATAGCCCGACTCGAAGTTCGCCATCGCGCCCTGGACCCACGCGTGGCGATGCGGCCCGCCCTTGTTGTCGAGCACGTCCGCATAGTTGCGGAACAGGAAGTTGAGATGGCTGTCGGCAATGAAGCCCTTCGACTGCGACTGGGCCGACGGCTCGTCGGGCGGCGTGACGGCCTGGTTCGCTTCGGCGTTGATAATGGCGTTCGGGGTCGGTGCCTGTGCAACGGTCGCGCCCGGCGCGGCCTGTGCGACCGTCAGCGGTGCGGGGGCCGCGTCGTCGGCGTGCGCGACGCCCGTCAGCGAGACCCCGGCGAGTGCCGGCAGCCCCCATGCAAGCAGCATTTTCGATGCCGTCCCGATCGTCTTCTGTTTTTTCATCGTCATTCTCGTCTTGTGTTGATATCGTCCACGCCGGTTGCGATCCGCTTCCGGCCCCCCGGCGAGCCCGGCTAAGGACGCGCCTGTACCCGCGGCGCGAAGATCGTTCGCGCCGCACCTACCCCTGTTGACCTGCCTTGGTTATGTTTGCTGCGTCACATCAAGTCACGCCACGCCCGCGCGGATGCACGCGACACGCGCTGCCGACCCCTGCCGAACTTCCGGCAGCGGCACGTCCTGCGCGCACGCATCGATCGCGACCGGGCAGCGCGTGCGGAACGCACAGCCGGACGGCGGGTTGAGCGGCGAGGGCATCTCGCCCGCCAGCAGCATCGGACGGCGAGCACGCTCGCGCGCCGGCTCCGGCGTCGGCGCCGCATCGAGCAGCGCCTTCGTGTACGGGTGCTGCGGCACGCCGTACACGTCATGCCGCGTGCCGAACTCCATCACGCGGCCGAGATACATCACGAGCACACGCTGGCTGATCGCCTTCACCACCGCCAGATCGTGTGCAACGAACAGATAGGACAACGACAGGTCGCGTTGAAGGTCGCGCAGCAGGTTCACGATCTGCGCCTGGATCGACACGTCGAGCGCCGATACGGGTTCGTCGCAGATCACGAGCTTCGGCTCGCCGATCAGCGCGCGTGCGATGCCGACGCGCTGGCACTGCCCGCCGGAAAATTCGTGCGGATAACGCAGCAGGTGATGCGCGTTCAGGCCGACGCGTTCGAGCATCGTGACCACGCGGCGGCGCACCTCGGTGCGGCCGAGGCCGGCCTGGTGCGTGACGAGCGGCTCCGCGACGACCTGTTCGATCGTCATGCGCGGATCGAGCGACGCGAGCGGATCCTGGAAGATCATCTGCACTTCGCGCCGCATCGTGGTGCCGCGCAGGTGATCGGGCGCCACCGTTTCGCCGCGCCATTTCACCGTGCCGGCCGTCATCGGCACGAGGCCGATCAGCGCACGCGCGAGCGTCGACTTCCCGCAGCCGGATTCGCCGACGAGCCCGACGGTCTCGCCGCGCTTCACGTCGAACGACACGCCGTCGACGGCGCGCAGCGTCCCCTTCGGCGACCACGGATAGCCGCCGAGCGGCACGCGGAAATGCACTTTCAGACCCTCGACGGACAGCAGCGTGTCGTCCGTCGCGCCGGCATGGCGGCGTTCATCGACGCTCATCGCAGACCTCCCGTCAGATCGGCCACGGGCCGGTGGCACGCGCGCACCGCGCCCACGGCGCCATAGGTTTCGAGCGCGGGGCGCGCCGCGCCGCAGCGTTCTTCCGCATACGTGCAGCGCTGCGCGAACGCGCAGCCGGCCGGCGCGGTGCCGGGCATCGGCGGATTGCCGGGAATCGCGACGAGCGGCGCATCGTCCGCGTCGGTCAGGCGCGGCAGCGCGTTGAGCAGGCCGATCGTGTACGGATGCGACGGCGCCGCGAAGATCGATTCCGCCGGCGCGTATTCGACGGTGCGGCCCGCATACATGACCATCACGTCGTCCGCGAGGCCCGCGACCACGCCCATGTCGTGCGTGATCAGCACGATCGCCGTGCCGCGCTCGCGGTTCAGCTCGCGCAGCAAGTCGATGATCTGCGCCTGGACGGTCACGTCGAGCGCGGTGGTCGGCTCGTCGGCGATCAGGATTTCCGGCTCGGACAGCAGCGCCATCGCGATCATCACGCGCTGGCGCATGCCGCCCGAGAACTCGTGCGGATACATGCGGATGCGGCGCGCCGCGTCCGGGATACGCACCGATTCGAGCGCCTCGATCGCGCGCTTGGTGGCTTCCTTGCGCGACAGCTTGCGATGCAGCTGCAGCGTCTCGGTCATCTGCCGCTCGATCGTCAGGAACGGATTGAGCGACGTCATTGGATCCTGGAAGATCATCGCGATCCGGTCGCCGCGCACCTTGTTCAGCGCGCGCGCATCCATCTCGAGCAGGTTGTCGCCGCGATAGCGCGCGGCGCCGGTCGTCGTGCCGTTGCCGGCCAGCAGGCCGAGCAGCGCCATCACGGTCTGGCTCTTGCCCGAACCCGATTCGCCGACGATGCCCAGCGTCTTGCCGGCTTCGAGCGAGAACGACACGCCGCTCACGGCGTCGACGGGCGGCGCATCCTTGCGCGTGAAGCGCACGCCGAGGTTGTCTACTTCAAGTAGTGAGGCCATCGTTAGCGATCCTTCGGGTCGAGCGCGTCACGCAGGCCATCGCCGACGAAGTTCACGCAGTAAAGCGTCACGCACAGCATGACGGCCGGGGCCAGCAGCAGCCACGGCATCGATTCCAGTTTCTGCGCGCCGTCCTGGATCAGCACGCCCCAGCTCGTCATCGGTTCCTGCACGCCGAGGCCGAGGAACGACAGCACCGATTCGGTCAGCACGATGCCCGGCACCGAGACGGTCGCGTACACGACGACCACGCCGAGCAGGTTCGGCACCACGTGGCGCAGCACGATCGACGCCGGCGACACGCCGATCGCCCGCGCCGCATCGACGAACTCGCGGTTGCGCAGCGACAGCGTCTGGCCGCGTACGACACGCGCCATGTCGATCCACGAGAACGCGCTGATGGTCAGCACGACCAGCATGAACGAGCGGCCGAACAGGGTCATCATCAGGATCGCGATCAGCAGGTACGGAATCGCGTACATCATGTCGACGATGCGCATCATCACGGAGTCGACGCGGCCGCCCGCGAAGCCCGCGGTCGCGCCCCAGGCGACGCCGAACAGGCCCGACACGAGCGTGCCGAGCAGGCCGACCTCGATCGACACGCGGCCGCCGATCAGCGTACGCACCAGCAGGTCGCGGCCGAGCTCGTCGGTGCCGAACCAGTGCTGGTTCGCCCAGGTCGGCGGCAGGCTGATCGCGCCCCAGTCGCTCGCGGCGGGATCGGCCGCGAGCAGCCACGGGCCGACGAAGCACGCGAGCGTGATCAGCGCGAGCAGCACGAGGCTGAACACGGCCGCACGGTTGTGAAGGAAGCGCGCCATCGCCAGCGCGAGCGGCGAGCGCGAACGCGGCGGCGAGTCGGTCTGCACGGGCAGGCCGACGACGGGAGTGGTCGGAGTCATCGCAGTGCCTCGCTCAATAACGGATGCGCGGATCGAGCCACGCGTACGCGAGGTCGACCAGCAGGTTGAACAGCACCGCGAAAACGGTCGTCAGCACGACGAGGCCGAGCACCAGCGTGTAGTCGCGGTTGATGGCGCCGTTCACGACGAGCTGCCCGATCCCCGGCAGCGCGAACACCGATTCGGTGACGACGGCCGCCGTGATCGACGAGATGCAGACCGTGCCGAACAGCGACACGACCGGCATCAGCGCGGGCTTCAGCGCGTGGCGCAGCACGATCGTCGAGCCCGGCAGGCCCTTCGCGCGCGCCGTGCGGATGTAGTTGCTCGACAGCGTCTCGATCATCGAGCCGCGCATCACGCGTGCGAGCAGCGACATGTTGATGAAGGTCAGCAGCACGATCGGCAGCAGCCGGTATTGCCAGCCGCCGTCGCCCCAGCCGCCCGCCGGCAGCCAGCCGTTGCCGGACGACGTCTTCAGCAGGATCGCGAAGATCCACACGAGCACGGGGCCGAGCACGAACGGCGGGATGACGTTGCCGAAGTTGCCGATCAGCATCACGAAGCGATCGATGAAGCTGTCGCGGCGCACGGCCGCGATGGTGCCGAGCAGCACGCCGAATCCGATCGAGATCGGGATCGACACACCGCCCACGCCGAGGCTCACGGGCAGCGCCTTCTTCACGAGATCGTTCACGGACCAGTCGACGTAGCGGAACGACGGGCCGAGATCGCCGTGCACCAGCGCGTTCAGGTACAGCAGGTACTGCTTCCACAGCGGCTCGTCGAGGTGGTACTTCGCATTCAGGTTCGCGAGCGTCGCCGCGGACAGCTGCTTCTCCGTATCGAACGGGCCGCCGGGCGTGAAATGCAGGAGCAGGTAGCAGACGGTGACGACCGCGAGGATCGTCGGCACCGCCCACAACGTGCGCCTCAATGCGTAGGCCAGCATGATCGCTCCGCTCAGTGCTTGATCAGGTACATGTCCTGCGAAGCACGCATGTCGATCACGTTCTTCAGCGAGTAGCCGCCGACATAGGACTTCACGAGACGGTCGGCCGAGTACTGGAACAGCGGCACCATCGGCGTGTCGTTCATCGCCGCGTCGTGCGCCTGCGTCAGCAGCGCGGTGCGCGCCTTGTCGTCGAGCTTCTGGTTGCCGTCGTCGACGAACGTGTCGACCTGCTTGTTGCAGTAGCCGACGGTGTTCTGCGAGCTGCCGCAGCGGATCAGGTCGAAGAAGGTCATCGCGTCGTTGTAGTCGGCGAACCAGCCGTCGCGCGCGATCTGCACCTTGCCGTCATGCCGCTCCTTCATCAGCACCTTGAATTCGACGTTCTCGAGCTTCGTGTTGATGCCGAGCTTCGTGCGCCATTCCGACGCGGTAAACAGCGCGACCTTCTTGTGCAGGTCGTTGGTGTTGTACGTCAGCGTGAACGACAGCGGCTTCGCGTCCGAGAAGCCGGCCTGCTTCAGCAGGTTCTTCGCGGTCTCGACGCGCTTGGCCATCGGCCACGACGCCCATTCCGGCGTGAACGGCTGCACGCCCTTCGTGCCGTTCGGCATCAGGCCGTACATCGGCTTCTCGCCGGCCTGCGTGAGCTTCGACGTCAGCACGTCGCGATCGATCACCATCGACAGCGCCTGGCGCACGCGCTTGTCCTTCAGCGCCGCGTCGCTGTTGTTCAGGTAGTAGTAGTAGGTCGCGAGCTGCAGGCCCGGGCGCAGCTCGCTGCCGAACTGCTTGCTGACCTGCTGGAAGATGCCCGACGGAATCGAGTAGCTGTAGTCGATCTGGCCGGCCTGGTACATGCGCATCGCGGTTTCGTCGCTTTCGATCGGCAGGAACGTGACCTTGTTGATCACGACCTTCGACGCGTTCCAGTACTTCGCGTCCTTCGTCACGACGATGCGGTTGTTCGGCTGCCAGTCGACGAGCTGGTATGCGCCGTTGCTGACGAGGTTGCCCGGGCGCGTCCACGCGTCGCCGAACTTCGCGACGACGTCCTTGTTCACCGGCACGAGCGGCGCCATCGCGGTCAGCTCGGGGAAGAACGCGACGGGCGCGTCGGTCGTCACCTCGAGCGTGTACGGATCGACGGCGCGCACGCCGAGCGTCGACGGCGCGGCCTTGCCCGCGATGATGTCCTTCGAGTTCTTCACGAACTCGACGAGGATCGTGTATTTCGAGCCCGTCTTCGGATCGACGAGGCGCTGCCACGAATAAACGAAATCGGCGGCCGTCACCGGCTGGCCGTTGCTCCACTTCGCGTCACGGCGAAGCTTGAAGATCCACGTCGTCGGCGTCTTGTGTTCCCACGACAGCGCGACACCCGGCACGACCTGGCCGGCCGCGTCGATGCGGGCCAGCCCTTCGAACAGGTCGAGGCCGATCGTGTTGCCCGTCCACGACTCGATGTGCGCCGGGTCGAGCGACTCGACTTCGGCGGGCACCTGGCGCGTCAGGTCCTGTTGAGGAGCGAGCGCGACGTTCGACGGAACGGTAACGGCGTGGGCGACAGGCGTCAGGGCGAGCGCGGCCAGCACGGCCGACATGGCATGCAAGGATTTCATCGTGGCAGTCTTGAGAAGGGTTGTTCGGTGAGCGTCGCGCGGCGGATGCCGCGGATTACGCTTGGGACGCTGACGGGGGCAGCGATTGAGGAGGCCCGTGATTCTCGTATTGCATTTTAGTATTCCTTACGTTTCTTTCGACAGGTATTCCGTCTTCGAAACGAAGGAATACCTGTGCGTTAGAACAGCCTCGGTGTACCGACCCAGACCACCACCGACTCGATCTTCGCGGTGTTGACCCAGCTGTGCGGGACCGTCGACTGATAGTGCGAGCTGTCGCCGGCCTGCAGGACGAACGTCTTGCCTTCCAGCGTCAGCGACACTTCCCCTTCAATCACATACAGGAACTCCTCTCCTGCATGTGTCGTTACCTCCGACCGCTTCTGCCCCGGCGGCATCCTCACGAGGATCGCCTCCAGCTGGCGTCCTTCGGACACGTTCGTCAGCCTCGCGAACAGGTTCGCCGAATCGGCAAACCCGAAGAAGCGCAGCTGCTCGCCTCGGCAAACCGAGCGTTCCTCGCTCGGCGTATCCACGAAGTACTGCACCGTCACGCCGAGCGCGTGCGCGATACCGGCCAACGATGTCAGCGACGGCGACGCGAGCCCGCGTTCGACTTGAGACAGAAACGGCTTCGAAATCCCCGCGGCGGTAGCGGTGTCGTCGAGCGTGCGCTTGAGTCGTTGGCGCAACGCGCGAATCTTGCTGCCCAGCGCGGCGGCATCTGCAGACCGCGAGTTTTCAGTGGGGGGAACCATAGCAGGCCGAAAAGTGATCGTCAAAAAATGTTTGATGGAAAATAACTAAGTTAGAACGATATAGCTTAGTCTTCGGGTTCGTACACGTCTTCGGTGTTGAGCCCGGTGCACTAAACGGGACACGAAGCGAGCGAAACGACGCGCTATCTTGCCAGACTCGCCGGCTTCACAGGCAAGCTGCAAGCGGCTCTCCGGGAATCTTCTGAGAGCCGGCACGAAAGTTTACAAATAGATGATGAGACGAATGTTCCTGAAAGCCACTGCCATATCGGGAGTTTCCCTAGGTGGCAGATACCTGACGCACCGGACCGGCAACCGTTACCACGCGCGCGCCGGTCGGGGCCCCTCGCCGCCACACCAGGCGGTACCCGGCTCCGGCCCGGGCTAACCGCCCGACTGTTCCATCGCCAGCGCAAAGCCTACCCGGCCCCATTGTGCACCGGCGCCAGTTCGACCCCAAGACGACGCGCGATCCGTGCCGTCCGTTTCAAACGAGATTGATGATGCAACCACCTGTTTCACAAACCCGATCGTTCACGACGGTCTTCCTCATCGAAATGTGGGAGCGCTTCGGCTACTACGGCATGGCCGCGCTCCTGGTCCTCTTCATGGTCGACCGGCTCGGGTTCACCGACAGCCACGCGAACCTGACCTGGGGTGCGTTCACCGCGCTCGTCTATGCGGCGCCGTCGATCGGCGGCTGGATCGGCGACAAGGTGCTCGGCGCCCGCCGCACGATGATCATCGGCGCGTCCGTGCTGTGCGCCGGCTACCTGATGCTGTCGGTACCGAACGATCAACTGACGTACATGTACGCGTCGCTCGGCGTGATCGTCGTCGGCAACGGCCTGTTCAAGGCCAACGCGGCGAACCTCGTGCGCCGCATCTACGAAGGCGACGACGCGCGCATCGACAGCGCATTCACGATCTACTACATGGCGGTCAACATCGGCTCGACGGTGTCGATGCTCGCGACGCCGTGGATCAAGGATCACTGGGGCTGGCACACCGCGTTCGCGGTCTGCTGCGGCGGCATGCTGCTCGCGATCCTCAACTTCATGCTGATGCATCGCACGCTCGCGCACGTCGGCTCGCTGCCCGACGACCAGCCGATCCGCTGGAAGCGTCTCGGCGCAGTCGCGCTGGGCGGCGTCGGCCTCGCGCTGATCACGCTGTACGTGCTGCAGCACAAGCAGCTCGCGGTCGCCAGCGTGTGGACGGCAGCGTTCGCGATCCTCGCGATCTTCGCATACATGATCGCGAAGTCGGAGCGCTCGGAGCGCGCGGGGCTGATCGCGGCACTCGTGCTGATCGGCCAGGTGATCCTGTTCTTCATCTTCTACGTGCAGATGTCGACGTCGCTGACGCTGTTCGCGCTGCGCAACGTCGATCCGCGCTTCATGCTGTTCGGCACGACGCTGTTCACGTGGAGCGCCGCACAGTTCCAGGCGCTGAACCCGATCTGGATCATGCTGCTGAGCCCGGTGCTCGTGTGGGTCTACAACGCCGTCGCGAAGGGCGGCCGCGACCTGCCGGTCGCCGCGAAGTACGCGCTCGGCTTCGGCGCAGTGGCTGCGGGCTACCTGGTGTTCACGATCAGCGGCCGCTACGCGGTCGACGGCCGCGTGTCGTCGTGGTTCATGGTATGGGGCTACGGCCTCTACTCGCTCGGCGAACTGCTGGTGAGCGGCCTCGGCCTCGCGATGATCGCCCGCTACGTGCCGGCGCGCATGAGCGGCTTCATGATGGGTGCGTACTTCGTCGCGACGGGCGTGTCGCAGTATCTGGGCAGCGTCGTCGCGAACTTCGCGCAGATGCCGTCGCACGAACTGCCGGCCACCGAATCGCTGCCGCTCTACCTGTCGCTGTTCGAGAAGCTGGGCTGGCTCGCCGCGATCGGCATGCTGCTGGCGCTGCTGCTGCTGCCGCTGATGAACCGCCTGTCGCGCCAGCACCAACGTTGTGCGGAAGAGCGTCGCGAGGAAGCGCTGCAGGCGCAGGGCGTCGCCGCGGCCCAGTAAGGGCTATCCCTCGGCGTGCTGCGTGCACGCCACATTCTCCTGCCGGTTGCGCGATTGCGTCCTACACTGGTTGCAAGCAGTGCATCCGCCGAGATGCGCACTGGCGGGAGAAAACCATGAAAAGCAAGACCACGAGGCTTCTGAGAATCCTCTCGGACATCCGGCACGCGCAGCGATGCACTGCGCTGCGCGCCGCCCGGGCCGCAGCCGAAGCCGACGCGGTACTCGCGGAACGCGACGATCCGGCGCCCGACGAGCGTGACGACGCCGAATCCGACGACGCCACCGCCGTTCCCCGCTCCCGTATCGGCTCACCTCACTGACGCCGCGCGGCACGCGCCGTGCCGCACGCGTCACTTCCCGCGTCACCTCCCGCGCCGCTCACGCGGCCGCGCTGCGCCACCGCGCGATCCACGTTCCCGAACCGGCCACGGCCATCATCAGCCCGAGCGCGCACGCGTCGGCCACGAGGCCCACGCCGACCTGCCGCAGATCTGCGCTGCGCACGACCGGATGCAGCAGCGAATCGATGACGAGCGAGATCGCCGCGCCCGCGACGAAGCAGATCAGCCCGCGCTGGCCCACGGCCACCACGGGCCGCACGCCCTGCGCGATCCGCGCGATCCAGCCGAAGCGCACGCAATCGGCCATCAGCCACGCGATGGCCGCGAAGCTCACGACGCGCGGCAGCGCGAGATCGCGCTTGAATACGCCTTCCGGCAGCGGCAGCCCCGAGAACAGCTTGTAGCTCGCGCAACCGAGCACGACCGCGCACGCGAGCCCGGTTGCCGCTGCCCCCCACCGTCCGAGCGCGATGCGCCGGTAGAACGGCTGGCCGCGTGCGAGCACGCCGGCGACGAACATCAGTTGCCACGCGAACGGATTGAAACTCCAGCGAAATCCGTCGGTATCCAGCAGCTCGGGGCCGAGCCAGCCCGCCGCGAGCCACGACGCGATGCCGAGCGCGACGAGCCACCACGGATGCCGGCGCGCGAACGGCACGAGCACCGGCGACGCGAGCGCGAACAGCACGTACATCGGCAGCACCGACGCGAGATAGGGCTGGCGCTGGAACGTCAGCAGTTCGGCTGCGCCCGTGAGCGGCGATGCGAGCATCACGCTGACGTCGTCGAGCGCGAGGTTCGGCGCGTCGATCCCGTAGTGGTCGAGCACGGCCGACACGACGAGCATCAGCGTCGAGGTCGCGAGAAACGCGCGGTAGATCTGCATCGCGCGGCGTACGAACCGCCGTTGCGCGGCGCGCGCGCCGTGCCGTTCGGCGATCGCGCCATAGGCGCTCGCGGTCGCGAAGCCGCCGAGAAAGACGAACACCTCGGCCGCATCGCACAGCGCGAACGCGTGCAGCGTGACGCGCGACAGCACGCTCGCGCCGATGTGATCGACGACGATCATCAACAGCACGATTCCGCGGAAGAAGTCGACTTCGATCAGGCGGCCGCTGCGCGACGGCCGGACCGTGGCGGGCGGCTCGCTCAACGCCATGCGCGCACCTGCACGACGGCGGTGCAGTACGCACCGGGGAATGAACCGGGAAGGAGAAGGCGAGCGGGATCAGCCGCGATACGCGTATGCCCGCATCGCGCCGACCCGGCCGGCCAGGCACGGGGATGACCGTTCATTGAAAGGCTGCATACGAAGGGAAGTCGGTGAGGCCAGTCTATGGCCGATCAGGGGAGACCCTAAGTAACAAAGTGCAACCGAATCTTCTGTTCGATTACACGCGCGAGCCTTGTGGTGCGAAGCAGGCAGCGTCGCCAGATTCACGTCAGCGCGACGCCAGTTTGCGGTCAGCATCGATGTATTTGACCGCTGCCGTGTAGCGGTTTTTCGATACTCGACGCGGCACGCTGCACGCAGCCGCCGCATCGCGACCGACGCTTATCGGTGCGCGGGCAGACGCCGCATCAGCATGGCGCTGTGCCACGCGGTCAGCGCAACGGCGATCCAGATCGGCCCGTACGTCGCGAGCTTCGCGATGCTCAGCGTCTCGCCGAGCAGCAGCAGCGACACCGCGACGAGCAGCACGGGCTCGACGTAGCCGAGAATCCCGAACAGCGCCATCGGCAGCATCCGGCTCGCCTTCAGGTAGCTCGCGAGCGCGAGCGTGCTGAGCACGCCGAGCCCCGGCAGCAGCACGGTCCACAACACCGGATGGCCGGCCACCTGCGTCGGGCTCGTCGCGACCATCGCGAACGCGATCGGGCACAGCAGCGCGATCTCGAGCGCGAACGCGGCGAGCGAATCGGCGTTGATCCGCCGGCGCAGCACGAAATACGGCGGATAGCCGAGCGCGACGACGAGCGTCGGCCATGCGAACGCGCGCGTCGCCCACACTTCGTGCGCGACGCCGAGCGCGGCGCACGCAACCGCCGCCCATTGCAGCGGGTCGAGCCGTTCGTGATAGTAGAAGCGGCCGACGAGCACCATCGTCAGCGGCAGCAGGAAATAGCCGAGCGACACTTCGAGCATGCGGCCGTGCAGCGGCGCCCACAGGAACAGCCACAACTGCACGCCGAGCAGCGCGGCGCTCGCGGGCAGCGCAATCAGCAAACGCCCGTTGCGCACGCTGCGCCGAACGAGGTCGACGAGCGCCGGCCAGCGGCCGCGCAGCGCGATCAGCGCGAGCGCGCCCGGTGCGGTCCACAATACACGCCACGCGAAGATGTCGAGCCCCGTGAGCGGCGCGAGCAATTTCGCGTAGACGGACATCAGCGCGAACAGCGTCGACGCCGTCACCGACAGCATGAGGCCGCGCCCGGCCTCCGGATACCCCGTCATGATCGTTCTGTGCCGCTTACTGCTGCTGGAAGCGCTCGAAGCGCCTTTCGGTCCGGCGTTCCTCGAACGTCACCTCGGTCACGCGCGCGGCCGGCGGCCCGTGGCGCAGCCACGCGAGCATCCGGTCGATCTGCGCGCCGGGGCCCTGGATCATCGCCTCGACGCTGCCGTCCTCGAGATTCGCGACCCAGCCGCGCAGCTTCAGCGCATGCGCCTCGCGCACCGTCGCATGACGGAAGCCGACGCCCTGCACGACGCCGCGCACCCGCACGTAGTAGGTCTCGATCCGTTCGTCCAGTTCATTGCGGCTCATCGCGTCGCCCTCCCGTTGCATTCAAGCCCGGCATTGTAGTCGCGTCGGCCGCTTCGCACACGGGCCGAAGCCGGTTCACACCCGTCACGGCCTGGCGTCGCCGCGCGCCGACCACGTACAATCTCGCCGATGCTCAAAACCGCCGCGCCGCTCGCGCGCGGCCCTGAAGGAAACGCATGACTGAACCCTCCCGCGATCTCGTTCTCGTCACCGGTGCGTCCGGTTTCGTCGGCTCGGCCGTCGCACGCATTGCGCAGCAAAAAGGCTATGCGGTGCGCGTGCTCGTGCGCCCGACCAGCCCGCGCACGAACGTGGCGGATCTCGACGCCGAGATCGTCACCGGCGACATGCGCGACGAGGCGTCGATGCGCGCCGCGCTGCGCGGCGTGCGCTACCTGCTGCACGTGGCGGCCGACTACCGGCTGTGGGCGCCCGATCCCGACGAAATCGAGCGTGCGAACCTCGAGGGGGCGGTCGCGACGATGCGCGCGGCGCGCGCGGAAGGTGTCGAGCGGATCGTCTACACGAGCAGCGTCGCGACGCTGAAGGTGACGAGCGCCGGCGATCCGTCCGACGAAAACCGGCCGCTCACGGCCGAGCAGGCCATCGGTGTCTACAAGCGCAGCAAGGTGCTCGCGGAACGTGCGGTCGAGCGGATGATCGCCGACGAAGGGCTGCCGGCCGTGATCGTCAATCCGTCGACGCCGATCGGCCCGCGCGACGTGAAGCCGACGCCGACCGGCCGCATCATCGTCGAGGCCGCACTCGGCAAGATTCCCGCGTTCGTCGACACGGGGCTGAACCTCGTGCACGTCGACGACGTCGCGCACGGCCACTTCCTCGCGCTCGAGCGCGGCCGGATCGGCGAGCGCTACATCCTCGGCGGCGAGAACCTGCCGCTGCAGCAGATGCTTGCCGACATCGCGCAGATGACGGGCCGCAAGGCGCCGACGATCGCGCTGCCGCGCTGGCCGCTCTACCCGCTCGCGGTCGGCGCCGAAGCGGTCGCGAAGTTCACGAAGAAGGAGCCGTTCGTTACCGTCGACGGGCTGCGGATGTCGAAGAACAAGATGTATTTCACGTCCGCGAAAGCCGAGCGTGAGCTCGGCTACCGTGCGCGCCCGTACCGCGAAGGGCTGCGCGACGCGCTCGACTGGTTCGGCTCCGCAGGCTACCTGAAGTAACACAAAGCGGCGTGCGTCACGCCGCTTTGCGCACTTTGTTACACGTCCCGCGCGGCCCGGCACCGGCGCAGCGGTTAAAATCGCGGGTCTTACGCAGAGAAGACACGCATGAACCTGAACGATCAGATCGCTTCGCTCACCATGGGCGTCGATCAGCTCCTCCACGATCACCACGCCGCGCAACAGGCGGCCCGCAGCGCGGAAGCCTTCGCGCGCGCCGCAGCAATGGAAGCCCAGGCCGCGGCAGAGCGTCACGCCGCCGCGGAAACCGAGGCGCAGGCCGCCGCGCAACGCCACACGGCCGCCGCGGCCGATGGCGAGGCGCGGAGGGGGAAGAGGCGTGTGAGGTGAAGGGGA
>NZ_JAAGPP010000175.1:0-16278 GCF_017104975.1 Burkholderia sp. Ac-20344 | reverse complement strand
GAGGCCGGCGGCGCGCCGCTTGCCGCGCTGGCGCTCGCGAGCGACGAGAACCGCCCGCTGCGCGACTACACGCTCGGGCAGCTCGCGGCCGGTGCCGCATGCGACCCGTTCGCGTGCGGCGAGACGCTGCAGAAGCTGCCGGTGCCGCTGGTGCTCGGCTGGCTGCAGCGCTGGCTGTACGACCTGCTTGCGCAGCGGATGGCGGGCGCGCCGCGCTACTTCCCGATGCACGCGGCGGCGCTCGCGCGCTGCGCGGAAGCGGTCGACGCGAATGCGTTCGCGCGCTTCATGAAGGCCGTGACGCGGCAGCGGACGGTCGAGAACCATCCGCTCAACGCGCGGCTCGTATTCGAGGAATTGTTTCTCGGATACCGGGAAATGTTCGCGTGATCCGGCATTGTTTCTCGCGGGTTGCGAAACGATGACCGGCTCACGCCGCGACGCGACCGTGGCCGGCCGGCCCGCGAACGCCGCCCGTTGCCGCATGCCGGCGAGCGCATGAGCGCCCGCCTTACGTATTCAGGAAACACGATGTTCGTCGACTCTCATTGCCATATCAATTTCAAGGGCCTGGCCGACCGCCTGCCAGCCGTGCTCGAGAACATGCGCGAGCACGACGTCACGCACGCGCTATGCGTGTCCGTCGATTTCGAGACGCTCCCGGAGGTCCTTGCGATCACGGACGCGCACGACAACGTCTATGCGTCGGTCGGCGTGCATCCGGATCACGAGGACGCGCGCGAGCCGACGCTCGCGGAGCTCGTCGAGTTGGCCGCGCACCCGAAGGTCGTCGCGATCGGCGAAACCGGCCTCGACTACTACCGTCTCGAGGGCCGCTCGATCGCCGACATGGAATGGCAGCGCGAACGCTTTCGCACGCATATCCGCGCGGCGACCGCGACGATGAAGCCGCTGATCATCCACACGCGCTCGTCGTCGGAGGATACGCTGCGGATCATGGCCGAGGAGCGCGCGGACGTGCCGGGCGGCGTGATGCACTGCTTCACCGAGCCGTGGCCGGTGGCCGAGCAGGCGCTCGCGCAGAACTTCCATATCTCGCTGTCGGGCATCGTCACGTTCAAGAACGCGACCGACGTGCAGGACGTCGCGCGGCGCGTGCCGCTCGACCGGCTGCTGATCGAGACGGACTCGCCGTACCTCGCACCGGTGCCGTATCGCGGCAAGCCGAATGAACCTGCGTACGTCAGCCATGTCGGACGCTTTATCGCATCCGAGCGCGGGATCGCCGTCGAGGCGCTTGCCGATGCGACGACGCAGAACTTTTTCCGGCTGTTCAAGATCGCCCGCTAACGACGCGCGCGCAGCCGACAACCCAGGGAAGGAGCCCACAACAATGACGAAGCCGACCAACCATCTGCCGAAACGCGCACTCGTTGCCGCCGCACTCGTCGCGAGCGGCCTGTTCGCGGCAGCCGGCGCGCATGCCGAATCGCTCGACGCGATCGTCAAGGCCGTCAAGTTCGACGACATCGCCGATATCGGCAAGCAGCTCAAGAGCGGCAAGCTCGACCCGAACACGGTTGCGCCGAACGGCGACCCGCTGATCGTGATCGCCGCGCGCGAGAAGTCCGACAAGGTCGCGGCGGCGCTCGCCACGACGCCGAACGTCGACCTCGAGAAGGAAGACAAGGCCGGCGAAAACGCGCTGATGCTCGCGTCGCTGAACGGCGATGTCGGCCTCGCCACGCTGCTGATCGACAAGGGCGCGGAAGTCAGCAAGAAGGGCTGGGCGCCGCTGCACTACGCGGCCACCAACGGCCAGGACGCGGTCGTGAAGCTGCTGCTCGACCACGACGCGTATATCGATACCGCGTCGCCGAACGGCACGACGCCGCTGATGATGGCCGCGCGCGGCAACCACGCGTCGACGGTCACGCTGCTGCTCGACCAGGGCGCCGATCCGCAGGTGAAGAACCAGCTCGGCATCACCGCGCTCGAATTCGCGAAGCACTACAACGCGCCGGACGCGATCCAGATCCTGAGCAAGCGGACGACGCGCATCGGGGCGTCGACGCCGGCAGATGCGCAAAAGAGTGCAAAATGACGGTTTTCGGTGCGGCAGACGGTGCCCGCCCGGCCGGATTCCGGCCGGAGCAGGGCGTCCCGGCGCCGCGCCGGCCAAGGCAGCAGGCGGTCTCGGGCCGCATTGACATAAGGAACACCATGTTGCGCGCAATGTTTTGTGCCGCGGCGTTTGCCGTGCCGTTGTCGGCGGCGGCTTTCACGGGCGCTGATCTCGACCGGCTGTGCGCGAAGACGGACGTCAAGTCGCGGGCGTCGTGCGCGGCCTACATCGAAGGCGCCGCCGACGGCGTCTACAACACCATCGACGCGATCGGCGGCACGACGGGGCCGCGGGTCGGCCAGTATTTCTGCCTGCCGCCCGACATCCGGGCGCAGCAGATGACCGACGCGGTGCGCAAGTACATCGCGGAAAATCCGAAGCTGGCCGACTACAACGCGAGTACCGCGGTGTCGCTCGGTCTCGGCAAGGCGTTTCCCTGCAGGAGCGGCAACTGATCTGATGCCGTGTCCGGGCACGCGTGTGGCCCGGGCGTCGCCGACGCATCCAGGACGAGGCGTGCGCGCCTCATCACCCAAGGGCGCCGATGATTTCAATCGAGGAATTGCAGCGCATCACCGATGCGCCGCTGCATTCATGGCTCGGCACGGTGGCCGTGTCGGTCATCGTCTTGCTGGTCGTCACGATCGCGCACCGTCTCGGCGCTCGCATCGTCAAGCGCATCGCGCAGCCGTATCCGTTGATGAGCGCGATCCTGCGCTACATCGACCGGCCGTCGCTCGTCGTGCTCGCGCTGCTGGCGCTCGAATTCCTGTGGGTCCAGGCGGACGACGGCATGTCGTTCGTGCGTGGCATGCGCACGGCGGCGGCGGTCGGCTCCATCGTGTCGCTCACGTGGCTGCTGGTGCGGCTCGCGGCGGGCGTCGGCGACGCCATCATCCAGGCGCATCCGATCGATACGGCCGACAATCTCCAGGCCCGGCGCATCCACACGCAGGCCAAGGTGCTCGTGCGGACCGTGATGGTGCTGATCGTGATCATCGGTACCGGCGCCGCGCTGATGACGTTCCCGAACGTGCGCCAGGTCGGTGCGAGCCTGCTGGCGTCGGCCGGCGTCGCGGGCCTGGTCGCCGGTATCGCCGCGCGGCCGGTGCTCGGCAACCTGATTGCCGGGCTGCAGATCGCCCTCACGCAGCCGATCCGGCTCGACGACGTGGTCGTGATCCAGGGCGAGTGGGGGCGCATCGAGGAAATCACCGGGTCGTTCGTGTCCGTACGATTGTGGGACCAGCGGCGCCTCGTCGTGCCGCTGCAGTGGATCATCGAGAACCCGTTCACGAACTGGACGCGCAGCAGTTCGGAAATCATCGGCACGGTCTACCTGTCGGTCGATTACCGCACGCCGCTCGCGCCGCTGCGCGAGGAGCTCGCGCGGCTCGTCCATGCGGCGCCCGAGTGGGACGGCCGCGTGCAGGTGCTGCAGGTGACCGACGCGACGGAGCGCACGATGCAGTTGCGCGCGCTCGTCAGCGCGGCCGATGCGTCGTCGTGCTGGGATCTGCGCTGCCGCGTGCGCGAAGGGCTGATCGCCTACCTGCAGGACCGCTATCCGCAATGCCTGCCGCGCAGCCGGATGGAGCTGTATCCGCATGATTCCGCGCCGGACGCGCCGAAACCCGAACGGCCGCACGCGCGGCCGGCTGCCGCCAGCACGGCGGCCAACACCGCGGCCGACCCGCAGGCCGTCGAAGGCCGCTGAACGCGGCCCGCATGCACGCCCTCCATCGTCATGACCACGCTGAAAACGCTTGCCATCGCCAATTACCGCTCGCTGCGCGAGCTGATCGTGCCGCTCGCGGCGCTCAACGTCGTCACGGGGCCGAACGGCAGCGGCAAGTCGAGCGTGTACCGCGCACTGCGGCTGCTCGCCGACACCGCGCAGGGGCGCGTGATTCCGTCGCTTGCCCGCGAAGGCGGATTGCCGTCGACGCTGTGGGCCGGCCCCGAGCGCTTCTCGCGGGCGATGCTGGACGGTGACGCACCGGTCACCGGCACGGTGCGCAAGGGGCCCGTGAGCCTGAAGCTCGGCTTCGCCTGCGACGATTTCGGCTATTCGATCGATCTCGGCATGCCCGTCCCGAGCAGCTCGGCGTTCTCCCTCGATCCGGTGGTCAAGCGCGAGTGCATCTGGGGCGGCGCGCTGCTGCGCCCGTCGACGCTGCTGGTCGACCGGCAGGGCGCGCAGATCCGCACGCGCACCGCATCGGGCGACTGGCAGACGATTCCGCAGCCGGTGGCCAGCTTCGACAGCATGATGACCGAGTTCGCCGATCCGGCCGGCGCACCCGAGATGATCGCGGTGCGCGAACGGATCCGCTCGTGGCGTTTCTACGACCATTTCCGGACCGATGCGCAGGCGCCGGCGCGGCAGTCGCACATCGGCACCCATACGCCGGTGCTGGCCGACGACGGCGCCGACCTGGCCGCCGCGTTGCAGACGATCCGCGAAATCGGCGACGGCACGGCACTCGATGCGGCGATCGACGACGCGTTTCCCGGCGCGTCGGTCGAGATCGACAATCCGGGCGGCCGTGGCCGCTTCGACGTGCTGATGCGCCAGCCGGGGCTGTTGCGGTCGCTCGCGGCGGCCGAGCTGTCGGACGGCACGCTGCGCTACCTGCTGCTCGCGGCCGCGCTGCTGACCCCGCGGCCGCCGGCGCTGATGGTGCTGAACGAACCGGAGACGAGCCTGCACCCCGATCTGCTGCCGGCGCTCGGCCGGCTGATCGCGCAGGCGGCGCAGCGCTCGCAGGTGCTCGTCGTGTCGCATGCGGCGCGGCTCATCGCGACGCTCGAGCGCGAGGCCGGCTGCGAATCGCTGGTGCTCGACAAGCAGCTCGGCGCGACGGGGCTCGTCGATGCCGATACGCGCGACCTGCCGGCATGGAAGTGGCCGTCGCGTTGACGGGCGGCGCGGCGTGCGTTCGGGTGCGATCGTCGCGTCGGGGCCGGATCGGTCCGGCAGGCGGAATGTATCCTGGCTGTAACAACACCCATAAAATGCAAGACGGGCGGTTCCGGGTAGCGGGATCGCGAATAATGAAGGGATATCCGGCGGGCGCCGCCGGCCAGCGCTGTATGGGGCGAGCGGGGCGCGGAAGCGCAAACGCCCGCCGGCCGTGCCGCAACGGACAGGACACAGGAGACGTGGACCATGAGAATTGCCCAGATCGCGCCGCTGACCGAATCGGTGCCGCCGAAGCTGTACGGCGGCACGGAGCGCGTCGTGTCCTACATCACCGAGGCGCTCGTCGAGCTCGGCCATGATGTGACGCTGTTCGCCAGCGGCGATTCGACGACGCGGGCGAAGCTCGAGCCGGTCTGGCCGCGCGCGCTGCGGCTCGACTCGTCGATCCGCGACCGGGTCGCGCCGCACATGCTGCTGATGGAGACGGTCGCGCGCCGCGCGAACGACTTCGACGTGCTCCATTTCCACATGGACTACTACTCGTTCTCGGTCTTCAACCGGCAGGAAACGCCTTACGTGACGACGCTGCACGGCCGGCTCGACCTGCCCGAGCAGCAGCCGGTGTTCGACACGTTCAACACGGCGCCGGTGATCTCGATTTCGAACTCGCAGCGCCAGCCGCTGCCGCAGGCGAAATGGCTGACGACCGTCTACCACGGGCTGCCCGATACGCTGTACATGCCGCAGCCGGTCGAACCGCGCTACCTCGCGTTCCTCGGCCGCATCTCGCCGGAGAAGCGCGTCGACACCGCGATCCGCATCGCCCGCCAGTGCGGGCTGCCGATCAGGATCGCCGCGAAGATCGATGCGGCCGACCAGGAATACTTCGAGCGCGAGATCAAGCCGCTCTTCGCGCTGCCGCACGTCGAATTCATCGGCGAGATCGCGGATCACCAGAAGGCCGAATTCCTGTCGGGCGCGCATGCGCTGCTGTTTCCGATCGACTGGCCGGAACCGTTCGGCCTCGTGATGATCGAGGCGATGTCGTGCGGCACGCCGGTGGTCGCGTTCAATCGCGGGGCGGTGCCCGAAGTGGTGGACGAGGGCGTATCGGGTTTCATCGTCGAGGACGAAATCAGCGCGGTGGCCGCCGTGAACCGGCTGCACCTGCTGCCGCGTGCGCGCGTACGGCGGCGCTTCGAGGAGCGCTTCACGTCGCGCCGGATGGCACAGCAATACGTCGACGTGTACCAGTCGGTGATCCGCGCGCAGAAACGCTCGCGCTTCAAGGTGATCGACTCGACGACCTGACCGACCTGACCGACCTGACGCGCTTGGAGCAGGACATGCGCGGATAAAAAAACGGCGATGCCCGCAAGGACATCGCCGTTTGTGCATCGCCCGCGCGCAGCGCGCGGGCGATGTGTCGGCGTCAGATCTTGAGCTTCGTGACCTTCGTGCCGTTGATCGACACGTCGCCCATCAGGCCCGCGTTCGTCAGCACGACGACCTGGACCGGTGCAGTGGCCGTGGTCGTGTCGACCGCGCCGTTCGCGCCCATCTTCACGAGCGCGACCGACGCGCCGGCGCCGGCTGCCCAGCCGTCCGAGCCGCGGAATTCGTCGAGCGCTTCCTGCGTCATGAACAGGAACACGATCGCCTTCGACTGTGCACCGGCCTGCAGGCCGACCGACAGCGACGACGTGTTGTAGTAGCCGACCGTGCTGCCGCCGACGCGCAGTGCGCCGTTGCCCGACTGGCCGCCGACGATGAAGCCGGCCTGGAGGACGTCCGGGAAGACGAGCACGCCGCGCGACTTCGCGACGAGTTCACGCGAACCCTTGACCGTGGAGTACATGCGCGACAGCGTGGCGTCGACGCTCGAGTCGATTGCCTGGCGCTTCGACGCGTTGGTTGCGGCATTGTCCGGCTTGTCCGGGGTGGTGGTGCAACCGGTGAGCGCGAGGCTACCGACGATGAGCGCAGCGGCGGCTTTCAGCACAAGATTCCGTTTTTGCATCGTTCTTCTCCATCGGGTGATGTTCGGAGTGAGTCTCGCTCAGGGAGCGGATCACGTCGGCAGTTATATCACAGCGGATTACAGCCCCTTTTCGTCGCTGCGTGAAAAAGCGTCAAATCGCGTGAGGGTGTCGCGGCGTGCCAACGGACGAACCGGTGCCCGCGCGCCGACGCGGGGGCGGCATGCGGGAAACACGACGGTCGGTCGGACGGCGGCGCCTGCCGCGCGCATCAGTGCGTGACGGGCGGAACAGGTGGAGCAGGCGGCTTGATCGGGGGGCGGCGCAGCGCACGGCGGATCAGTGCGATCACGACGCCGCAGGCGAACAGGAACGCGGCCGGCACGACCCAGTAGCCGACGAACGCATGCCACAGGTAGCCCGCGAGCGTATTGCGGCGCACCACGTATTCGTCGCGGGCCGCTTGCTGGCGCGATGCATTGGCGGCGAGCACGTCGGCCGGGCAGCCGGCCGCGTGCGCCTCGTCAGGATCCCCGTGGCACTTCGCGGCGGCGCCGGCTGTCTGCTGCGCGTCGGTGAGCTGCCAGGTGGTCAGCGCGAGCTGCAGGTCCGCCTTGTTGTAGGCCATTTCCTCGCGGATCTCGCGCACGGCCACGATCGCAACGGGCACGGCCCAGAATACGATCACGATCAGCCAGCGGCGGAACCAGCGGTGTTGTCTCCATGCCATCCATGCCTCCGTTTGACGCGCGTGCGCGTCTGTCTCGAGGGCGGCCCGATGGCGCTTCTTGTACTTGGATGGGCCGCGTTGCAGCCATCATAGAAGAAAACGCGGCGAATTGCCGCACCATGTGGCGGCGCCGGTACGGCGGGCCGGGAAAGCGGGCCGGGAGAGGTCGGGGCGGAGTGCGTCGATGCGCGTGCAACGAAAACAAAAAATGCCGCGCCCGCCGAAGCGGTGCGCGGCATTCGATACGGGAGCGCCGGAACTCAGGCGGCCGGCTGGCTGCTCAGGCAGCTCTTCATGAACGCCTTGCGGTCGTCGCCTTTCTTGCCGGTGGCCTGGGTGTTGCAGGCCTTCATCTTTTCCTGCTGCGTCATGGCCTTCGCGGGCTTTGCCGACAGGCAGTCCTTCATGAACGCCTTGCGTTCGTCGCCCGTCTTGCCGGCTGCCTGGGTGTTACAGGCCTTCATCTTGTCCTGCTGGCTGTTCGCCGCGAACGCGGGGGAAGCCAGCATGCCGCCGAGAAGCACGGCGGCTACGAGCGATTGGATTTTCATTTCGACACTCCCATGGGGTGAATTGCGTTTTATCGATGCCGTCACGACGCACCGCGCGATGAGGATAGGGCCACATCGAACCGCGCGCTCCGATTTTGGCAAATCAATGTGAAAACACCAAAACGGCACTTCCTATAACGTTGCGGACACCGCGGCCGTTGACGGCACACCCGGCCGGACGATCGGGACAAACCATGATGTGCCGCGGCCGGCCTCGGCCGCCGCGCCGGAACCTGCCGGATCCCGGCCGCAAGCCTTTACAATCGCGGCCATGAATACTCCGAATTCCGCATCCCCTTCGTCCGCAGCGGCCGTGCCGCGCATCGCCGTGCTGGCCACCGGCGGCACGATCGCAGGCGCTGCGCCCGACGCGGCCAGCACGGCCGGCTACCAGGCCGGTGCGCTCGGCGTCAATTTCCTGGTCGACGCGGTGCCGGCGCTTGCGTCCGTCGCGCGCATCGACGCCGAGCAGATCGCCAGCATCGACAGCAAGGATCTCGCGCTGCCGCTGTGGAACATGCTCGCCGCGCGGATCGACGCGCTGATGGCCGACCCGGCGGTCGACGGCATCGTGATCACCCATGGCACCGACACGCTCGAGGAAACCGCGTATGCGCTGCACCTGGTCGTCAAGGGCGACAAGCCGGTCGTGCTGACGGCCGCGATGCGGCCGGCGACCGCGCTGTCGTCCGACGGCCCGCTGAACCTGCTGAATGCGGTGACGGTGGCCGCGCATCCGTCCGCGCGCGGGCAGGGCGTGCTGGTCGCGTTCAACAACCGGATCCACGGCGCGCGCGACGTCGTGAAGACGAGCACCTATGCGGTCGACGCGTTCCAGTCGCCGGAACTCGGCGCACTCGGCTGGGTGCAGGACGGCCGGGTCGAATTCGCGCGCCGCGTCACGCGTTCGCGCGACACGCAACTGGCGATCGCCGCCGCGTGGCCGCCCGTCGAAGTCGTCGCCAGCTATGCGGGCGTGACGCGTACGGCCGTCGACGCGCTGGTCGCCGCCGGCGTGCGCGGTCTCGTCGTCGCGGGCACGGGCAACGGCTCGATTCATGCGACGCTGCAGGCGGCGCTGGCCGATGCGGTGAACGCGGGCGTTGCGGTGGTTCGGGCGTCGCGCGTCGGGTCGGGGCACGTGATGCGCAACGGCGCCGCGAACGACGATGCGCTCGGCTTCGTGAGCGCAGGGTCGCTGAACCCGTTCAAGGCACGCGTGCTGCTGATGCTCGCGCTCGCGAACGGCATTCATGGCCGCGACGAGCTGCAACGCATGTTCGATACGTTGTGACCGGGGGACCGCGACGCGCCATCCGGGCGGCGCGCGTCACCATGAAAAAAAGCAGGCCGATGGCCTGCTTTTTTCGTATCAGTCCGGCAGGAATGCTCAGGACTGCGGCGGAATCACGAGCTTCTGGCCCGGGTAGATCCGGTCCGGGCTCGACAGCATCGGCTTGTTCGCCTCGAAGATCGCCGGGTACTTGTTCGCGTCGCCATAGACTTCCTTGGCGATCGCCGACAGCGTGTCGCCCGGCTTTACGTCGTGGTACTGCACTTCCGGATCGTCCGGTTGCAGATCGTCGTCGTTGACGCCCGCGACGCCCTGCACGTTGCCGGCCGCGACCTTGACCTTGGCCTTCGTGTCGAGGTCGGCGACGCTGCCCGACAGCGTGACGGTGCGCGATGCGCCGTCGAATGCCACGGTCAGGTTCGACGTGTCGAGACCTTGCGTGTTGATGTAGTTCTTGATGGCATCGGCCGCAGTCTGGTTTGCGGCATTCGGATCTTCCGCTGCTTGCGCGTCGGCATGACCCAGCAGTTTTTCACCCGCCTCTTTGATAAACGAAAGAAGACCCATCGTTGCACTCCTTAGGTGGTTGAAAAGAAAACGCGCCGTGAAGTGGCGAAAAAAACACCGCGCTGGGCGCGGTCACCGGAGGTGAACGCAAGCGCGGCGGTTTTCTCGAAAGGCGTGGCGAAAGTGTAGGCGTTCATGACGACGATTGCATGAAAAATCGCACGCCTGAACGTAAAGAAATGTAATACGCGAAATCCGACAGGCGGACACCCGACGACGACGTCTGACCGACCAAGGCTTCCCCGGCGTCGCCGGGTGCCGCTGCGGACCCCACCACGCCGCTCTCAGCCCAGAGCGGCGTTTTTCGCCCCGTCCCGCATGCCGTCGGCAGTGCAGGGCGGGGCGCCCCACCGTGATGCGCGAGTGCATCGCGCATCGATGCGACCGGCCGTGCCGGTCGCGCGTGTCGTTCGCGTGTCCGCCATCGCGACGGACCGCGCGTTAATGCGTCGACCGAAGGCGGCCGCGCGAAGCGGCCTGCACTCAGCCTGCCGTCTTCTCGATCTCGAAGTTCGACATGATCTCGAGCGCGCGCACGAGTGCCGAGTGATCCCAGGCCTTGCCGCCGTGCGCTGCACACACGCTGAACAGCTGCTGCGCGCTCGCGGTGTGCGGCAGGGCGAGGCCGAGCTTGCGTGCGCCGTCGAGTGCGAGGTTCAGGTCCTTCTGGTGCAGCTCGATGCGAAAGCCCGGATCGAACGTGCGCTTCGTCATCCGCGCGCCGTGCACTTCGAGGATGCGCGACGCGGCGAAGCCGCCCATCAGCGCCTGGCGCACGCGCTCCGGATCGGCGCCCGAACGTGCGGCGAACAGCAGCGCTTCGCCGACGGCTTCGATGTTCAGCGCGACGATGATCTGGTTCGCGACCTTGCAGGTCTGCCCCGCGCCGTTGTCGCCGACGAGCGTGATGTTCTTGCCCATCTTCTCGAACAGCGGCTTCGCACGCTCGAACGCCTGTTCCGGGCCGCCGACCATGATCGTCAGCGTCGCTTCGCGTGCGCCGACTTCGCCGCCGGACACCGGCGCGTCGAGATAGTCGCAACCGAGTGCGTTGACCTGCTTCGCGAATTCCTGCGTGTCGAGCGGCGAGATCGAGCTCATGTCGATCACGAGCTTGCCGGCCGAGAGGCCCTTCGCGACACCGTCGTCGGCGAACAGCACGTTACGCACGTCCGGCGTATCCGGCACCATCGAGATGATGATGTCTGCGTTCCGTGCGACTTCCGTCGAGTTCGCGACGACCTTCGCGGTCGTGCGCAGGTCGTCCGGGATCGGGAACGCGCCGTTCACGACGAGCTGGTGGTCGCCCTTGAGCAGGTTGCGCGCCATGTGCGCGCCCATGATGCCGAGGCCGATGAAACCGATGGTTGCCATGTGAAAGTCTCCTATAGGGGCGAAAACGGGAAGGGCGCTACTCAGGCGGCGCGACGCGCCGAACCCGGTGCGCAGCCGGCGACGCTCTGCAGCCAGCCGAGGCCTTCCGTCGTGGTGGTGCGGGGCTTGTATTCGCAGCCGACGTAGCCGGCATAGCCGAGCCGGTCGAGCAGCGCGAACAGGAACGCGTAGTTGATCTCGCCCGTACCCGGCTCGTTGCGGCCCGGGTTGTCCGCGAGCTGGACGTGGCCGATCGATGCGAGGTTGCGTTCGATCGTCGCGGCCAGTTCGCCTTCCATGCGCTGCATGTGATAGATGTCGTACTGCAGGAACAGGTTGTCCGAGCCGACCGCGCGGATCACGTCGAGCCCTTCCGACGAGCGGTTCAGCGCGAAGCCCGGGATGTCGAAGCGGTTGCACGGCTCGACCAGCAGGCGGATGCCTTCGCGCTTGAGCGCATCGGCGGCAAAGCGCAGGTTGTCGACGATCGTGACGAACGTCTTGTCGCGCGCCGTGCTCGCCGACGGGATGCCGACGAGGCAGTTCAACTGCGGCACCTTCAGCGCCTTCGCGTACTCGATTGCACGGCCGACACCTTCCTGGAACTCGCCGACGCGATCGGGCAGGCACGCGATGCCGCGCTCGCCCTGGTCCCAGTTGCCGGCGGGCAGGTTGTGCAGCACGAGGCGCAGGCGATGCGTCTCGAGCCGCTCGGCGAGTTCTTCTTTTGCGTACGGATACGGGAACAGGAACTCGACGGCGTCGAAGCCCGCATCGGCGGCCGCCTTGAAGCGGTCGAGGAACGGCACTTCGTTGAACAGCATGGTCAGGTTTGCAGCAAACTTCGGCATGAGCTAAGCCTCTTCGGTCGGTCAGTCAAAAATGTCGTGCGGTTCAGTCGAGCATCGAGATTGCGGTCGGGGCGTGCTCGGCCGTTTCGGCGAGATCCTCGAATTCGTTGATCGCGTCGATTTCGGTGCCCATCGAGATGTTCGTCACGCGCTCGAGGATCACTTCCACGACCACCGGCACGCTGAACTCTTCCGCGAGCGTTTGCGCCTGGCGCAGCGCCGGCTCGATCTCTTCCGGCTTGAACACGCGCAGCGCCTTGCAGCCGAGGCCTTCCGCGACGGCCACGTGGTCGACGCCGTAGCCGTTCAGTTCCGGCGCATTCACGTTGTCGAACGCGAGCTGCACGCAGTAGTCCATGTCGAACGCACGCTGCGCCTGGCGGATCAGCCCGAGGTACGAGTTGTTCACGACGACGTGCACGTACGGCAGCTTGAATTGCGCGCCGGCGGCCAGTTCCTCGATCATGAACTGGAAGTCGTAGTCGCCGGACAGCGCGACGATCGGGCGGCTCGGATCGGCCGCCCGCACGCCGAGCGCGGCGGGGATCGTCCAGCCGAGCGGGCCGGCCTGGCCGCAGTTGATCCAGTTGCGCGCCTTGAACACGTGCAGGAACTGCGCGGCGGCGATCTGCGACAGGCCGATCGTGCTGACGTAGCACGTATCGCGGCCGAACACCTTGTTCATCTCTTCGTACACGCGCTGCGGCTTGACCGGCACGTTGTCGAAGTGCGTCTTGCGCTGCAGCGTGCGCTTGCGTGCCTGGCAATCGGCGACCCATGCGCTGCGGTCCTTCAGCTTGCCGGCGGCCTTCCATTCCTGCGCAACGGCGACGAACAGTTCCAGCGCGGCCTTCGCGTCCGACACGATGCCGAGATCCGGGCCGAACACGCGGCCGATCTGCGTCGGCTCGATGTCGACGTGCACGAACTTGCGGCCCTTCGTATAGACCTCGACGCTGCCCGTGTGGCGGTTCGCCCAGCGGTTGCCGATGCCGAGCACGAAGTCGGACGCGAGCATCGTGGCGTTGCCGTAGCGGTGCGACGTCTGCAGGCCGACCATGCCGGCCATCAGCGGGTGGTCGTCCGGAATCGCGCCCCACGACATCAGCGTCGGGATCACGGGCACGCCGATCGTTTCGGCGAACTGGACGAGCAGGTCTTCCGCCGCTGCGTTGAGCACGCCGCCGCCCGACACGATCAGCGGCTTGTCCGCGTCGTTGAGCATCGCGAGCGCCTTCTCGATCTGCGCGCGGGTGGCCGCGGGCTTGTAGACCGGCAGCGGTTCGTACGTGTCGATGTCGAATTCGATTTCGGCGAGCTGCACGTCGATCGGCAGGTCGACGAGCACCGGGCCCGGACGGCCCGAGCGCATCAGGTGGAATGCCTGCTGGAACACGCGGGGCACGAGCGCCGGCTCGCGCACGGTGACGGCCCACTTCGTGACGGGCTTCGCGATCGATTCGATGTCGACGGCCTGGAAGTCTTCCTTGTACAGGCGCGCGCGCGGTGCCTGGCCCGTGATCGCGAGGATCGGAATCGAGTCGGCGGAGGCGGAGTAGAGGCCCGTGATCATGTCGGTGCCGGCGGGGCCCGACGTGCCGATGCACACGCCGATGTTGCCCGGTGCCGCACGCGTGAAGCCTTCGGCCATGTGCGACGCACCTTCTACGTGGCGCGCCAGCACGTGGCTGATGCCGCCCGACTTGCGCATCGCGGAATAGAACGGGTTGATCGCAGCACCCGGCACGCCGAACGCGGTCTGGATGCCTTCCTTCTCGAGTACGAGCACAGCTGCGTCGACGGCTCTCATCTTGGCCATGAATGTCTCCTTGAATGTGGCGGATCTTGCAAATCGGTCTGTTGGGGACACTTTAGGGATGCAGGAAAGGTTTGATAAGATCAGCCGAAGTCGCTTTTTTCGAAACTAAAAGTATGGAATGACGGCCGGACGGGGCTTTCCGCCGGTGCCGGAACAGAGACGGAGACGGGAGATGGATCGCTTCAAGCAGATCGAGACGTTCGTGCGGGTGGCCGATGCGGGCAGCCTCGCGGCGGCGGCGCTCGAGGAAGGTGTGTCGCCGGTCGTGCTCGGGCGGCGCATCGACGCGCTCGAAAAGCGTCTCGGCGTGAAGCTGATGTACCGCTCGACGCGGCGGCTGGTGGTCAGCGAGGAGGGCGCCGCGTTCCTCGAGCGCTGCCGCGGCCTCCTGTCCGAATGGGACCAGGCCGAGAACGAGCTGGCCGCCGGGCGGCGCGCGGTCAGCGGGCACCTGATCGTGTCGGCGCCGGCCGCGTTCGGGCGCAAGCACGTTGCGCCGCACGCGCCCGGCTTTCTGGCCGACAAGCCCGAGATGCAGCTGTCGTTCAACCTGACCGACCGCGTCGTCGATCTCGTGCGCGAAGGCTACGACCTGTCGATCCGGATCGGCGGCGCCGTCGATCCGAACTTCGTTGCGGTGAAGCTCGCGTCGAACCGGCGGGTCGTGTGCGGCACGCCCGAATATTTCCGCCGGCACGGCCGGCCGAAGTCGCTCGACGATCTGCTGAAGCACAACTGCCTCGCGTTCAACCTGCAGGGCGGGCAGAACCGCGGCTGGTATTTCCAGCGCCACGGCAAGATCGCGACGATGCGCGTGGCCGGCAATCTCGACTGCAACGACGGCGAGCTGCTGCACCGCTGGGTGGCCGAAGGCCTCGGGCTCGGCTGGCGCTCGACGTGGGAAATCGCCGCGCAGCTCGAGACGGGCGAGCTCGAGACCGTGCTCGACGAGTATGCGCTGCCCGACTACGACATCCTCGCGGTCTACCCGCAGCAGCGCTACGTGCCGGCGCGCGTGCGCTACTTCATCGACTACCTGCGCGCCGCTTACGCCAGCCCCGGCTACTGGAGCACCACGCCGTAACCGGCGCGGACGGCCCGGCCACAGGGCCGCCCGGCGATTTTTTACGCTTCGGGTGCGCGGCGCGGGAATAAACTCGACGCAACGGCGGTAAGGTCATCGAGCGCGCACGTTGCCGGTCTGTCCGGGCACCGCGCGCGGAACGGGCGCGGCCTCGGCCGCCGGAACCAGGGAGGCCATGTGGGGCAAGCCGGACAGGCGGTCGATGAGCGGTCGGCGGACGACGCGGTCGCGCGCGGCGAGCGGTTTCGCGCGCTCGTGCTGCCGCATCTCGACGCCGCGTACAACCTCGCGCGCTGGCTGAGCGGCAACGCCGGCGATGCGGACGACGTCGTCCAGGATGCATGCATGCGCGCGCTGCGCTTCGTCGATTCGTGTCGCGGCGACAACGCGCGGCCGTGGCTGCTGACGATCGTGCGCCACACCTGGTACACCGAGTGGCGCCGCCGTACGCATGCGCACGAGGTCGCACTGCCCGACACGCTCGACGATACCGACGTGCCCGACGACTGGCAGCCGGCGACCGAGGATCCGCTCGCGCATCTGCTGCGCGGCGAGAACGTGCGGCTCGTGAACGCGGCGCTCGCGAAGCTGCCGCCCGAATATCGCGAGGTGCTCGTGCTGCGCGAGATGGAAGACCTGAGTTACCGCGAGATCGCGGCGATCGCGGACGTGCCGGTCGGCACGGTGATGTCGCGGCTCGCCCGTGGCCGGCGCAAGCTCGCCGTGCTGCTGGGCGGCCCGCCGGCACCGGCTGCCGAAGGCAGGCCGGGCCGTACGCCGGCGGGCGGAACCGCATCGGAGGCTATCGATGGACTGTAACGAAGCGCGAGCGTTGCTGGACGCGGACGTCGACCGCGAGCTGTCGGCGCCCGATGCGTTGCGGGTCCAGCAGCATGTAGAGGGGTGCGAAGTGTGCCGCCATGAGCGCGCGCGGATCGTCACGCTGGTGCAGGCCGTGCGTCAGGCCGACTATCACCGCGCGCCGGATGCGCTGCGGGCCACTATCCTCGCGAGCCA